>NZ_JBVVQE010000054.1:0-49582 GCF_055811435.1 Mesorhizobium sp. WSM4837 | reverse complement strand
AAATACGATTGCTCGCCGCGGCCGCGGCTGGCGGCCAAAGGCATCACCGCCCCGGACGGCCCGGGGGGGGGGGGGGGGTGGGGCCGGGCCCAGCCCCCCCGGGGGGCGGGGGCCGGGGGGGGCCCGGGGGGGGGGGGGCCCGCGCTTAACACAAAATCCCCGCGGTGGGGCGCCCGGCGCCCTAACACGGGGGGGCGCCAAACTGTTGTCAGAGCTTGGCGGAGCGCTGCTGGACCATCATGAAGGTGTCGTAATTGTACTCGGCCACCTGCGCCCAGAGATAGTGCTCCTTGCGGAACGCCTTGATCGAGTCCCATATCTTCTTGAACGGCGCGTTTGAGGCTTCCATCTCGGCATAGACCTCGTTTGCCTTTTCGAAGCAGGCTGCCAGGATTTCCGGGCTGAACGGACGCAATTTGGCGCCCGCTGACACCAGCCGCCTGACGGCCGCCGGATTCAGAAAGTCGTATTTCTGCAGCATGTTGGCGTCGGCGGCCTGCGCGGCGGTGCGCACCAGCGCCTTGTAGGCCGGCGAAAGCTCCTCGTATTTCGCCTTGTTGAACATCAGATGGACAGTCGGCCCGCCTTCCCACCAACCAGGATAATAATAATTGGGCGCGACCTTGTAGAAGCCGAGCTTCTCATCGTCATAAG
This sequence comes from Mesorhizobium sp. WSM4837, assembly GCF_055811435.1. Lineage (NCBI taxonomy): Bacteria > Pseudomonadati > Pseudomonadota > Alphaproteobacteria > Hyphomicrobiales > Phyllobacteriaceae > Mesorhizobium > Mesorhizobium sp. WSM4837. Next base: position 48,928 of record NZ_JBVVQE010000054.1, on the reverse strand, counting down.
GGCCGACCCATTCGGCGGCGTCGATGGTGCCTTTTTCCAGCGCTGGATAGATGTCGCCGCCGGCGATCTGCTGCGGCACGACCCCGAGCCTTTGCACCACTTTGCCGGCAAAGCCACCGATGCGCATCTTGAGGCCCGAAAGGTCGGCGACGGTGTTGATTTCCTTGCGGAACCAGCCGCCCATCTGCACGCCGGTATTGCCACCGGGCAAGCCAAAAAGGCCCTGCGTGGCGAGAAACTCGTTGAACAGGTCGATGCCGCCGCCGTGGTAGTGCCAGGCATTGATGCCGCGCGCGTTGAGCGAGAACGGAACCGCGGCACCCAAAGCCCAGGTCGGGTCCTTGCCCCAATAATAATATGCCACCGTATGGCAGGCCTCGACGGTGCCGGCGGTGGTGGCATCCGCGACCTGCAGGCCGGGCACCAGTTCACCGGCAGCGAAGACCTGCACCTGGAAGTTGCCGTCGGTCGCCTCTGAGAGCATCCTGGAAAAGACCTCGGCGCCGCCATAGATCGTATCGAGGGACTTCGGGAAGGACGACGCCAGGCGCCATGTCACTTTCGGGTTGGTTTGGGCGATAGCCGGCGCGGCAAGCGCCGCCGTAGCCGCCGCAGCGCCGACACCGGTCACACCGGCCTTGCGGATGAATGATCGACGATCCATGAAGTCCTCCCTATTGGATCAACAGACCGACGTTCGGGAGATGCTCTGTACCCCGGATCGGCTTCGCGGCAAACAATACACGGGCAAGAAGTCGAGTCCAGCCATGGGAGCCGGTTTTGCCGGCGGCGTTTTCGCGAAAAACGCGGGCGCGAACACACCTCCTGCAACTTAAGTCTAACGCCCTTCCGTGGCCCATGCGACATGCCGAACTTGTCATGGCAAAGCGCCGTCGGATCGCCTATTTTAAAAGGCAGAACAATCCTTGCACTGAATGGACCCGGATTAAAAATGCAGCAGCCGCTAGTCGCCATATCGACCGACGTCCGCCAGTTCGACAACTACACCTGGCATGCCGCTCCGCAGCAGTATCTGGAGGCGGCGCTTTCGGCGGCCGGCGTGTTCCCGGTGCTGGTGCCGTCCTTCGGCGACCGGCTCGATTTCGATGAACTCCTGTCATCGGTCGACGGCGTCATGATCACCGGCTCGAAGTCCAATGTTCATCCCTCGCACTATGGCGGCGATGCCAGCGAGGCCAACGGCCCCTACGATCCGGCCCGCGACGCCACGACGCTGCCGCTGATCCGCAAGGCAGTGGAGCGCGGCGTGCCGCTGCTCGCCATCTGCCGCGGCATCCAGGAGATGAATGTGGCGCTGGGCGGCACGCTGGCCGCAGAAATCCAGGAGCGCGACGGATCGCTGGACCATCGGGCACCGGCGAGCGACAATCAGGACGAACGCTTCGCCATCCGCCAGACCATTTCGATCAAGCCCGGAAGCTGCCTCGCCGGCGTGTTCGGGGCAGGCGACATCATGGTCAATTCGGTGCACCGCCAGGCCATCGACCGGCTCGGCCCGAAGCTGCAGATAGAGGCGGTCGCCAGCGATGGCACGGTCGAGGCGGTTTCGGTGCGCGACGCCCGCGCGTTCGCCGTCGGCGTCCAGTGGCATCCCGAATACTGGGTCAAGTCGGACAGCGTCTCAGCAAGGATATTCCGCGCCTTTGGCGACGCGGTGCGCCTGCACGCCGCGGCGAAATCTGGCGCACGGGCCGCCGCGGAATAGTTCAGCCGTCGGACGTCAACGTCAATCGCTGCTAGCCGCCAGCGACAGCAGCGGCAGGGCTGGTGCGTAGGATTCATAACCGTCGCCGTCGGCGACGCCGAAAGTGACGATCGGGTCGATGCCGTTCGCGCTGAAGGTGACCGTGCCATCATCCTGCTCGCGCCAGAATTTCGCGCGCTCGATGCCGGGCAAGACCCGGTGGCAATTCGCAGTGACTGTCAACAGCGACAGGCCATGCGCAACCTCAGTGCCGCGCTTGACCGCGCAGGACGCTTCGTCACCATTGGCCACCAGCCGGTAGTCGCCGGGCGACTGCGCTGACTCATCGGCTGTGCGGCCTTCGCCTGCGCCGCTGTGAAACAGCTGAACGCTGCCGAACAGCGCGACCACCGCTATCAATGCAGCAAGTGCTTTCATCTGCGTTCTCCGGGTGTTTGGCGATAGATAAAGATGATTTCAAAGCGTTAAACCGTGGTTAACAAATAGGAAAGCGTGCCGCTCAGCTGCGCGCCTTGAGCTTTTCCGTTTCCGGCACCGGCGTCAACGCCCTCCCCTTCGAAAACCAGGAAATCAGATTGTCGACGCACAGATCGGCCATGGCGCGGCGGGTATGTTCCGAAGCTGAGCCGACATGCGGCAAAAGTGAAGTGTTGGGGGCGGCGAGCAGCGCCGGCGGCACGTTCGGCTCGTCAGCGAAGACGTCGAGCCCGGCAGCGGCGATGGTGCCGCCGGCAAGCGCCGCGGCAAGAGCTGCCTCGTCGACCGTGCTGCCGCGACCGATGTTGACGAAGACGCCATTCGGGCCGAGCGCCGACAGGATCTCGGCGTTGACCGCCTTTTCCGTCGAGGCGCCGCCGGGCGCCACCGAGATCAGCGTATCGACCGCCTCGGCAAGGCCTTTCAGCGTGCCGTGGTATTCGTAGGGCAAGCCTTCGACCTGGCGCCGGTTGTGATAGGCGATCGGCAGCCCAAAGGCCTCCAGCCGGCGCGCAATGGCGAGACCGATGCGGCCCATGCCGAAAATACCGACACGACGGCCGCGCAAGGTCAGCCGGCTCAGCGGATAGTTGCCATCGCGTGCCCAACTGCCGTCGCGCAGCCAGGTCTCGGCGCGCGGCAGCTCGCGAACGGTGTTGATCAAAAGCCCGATCGCCGTATCGGCGACCTCCTCGGTCAGCACATCCGGCGTGTTGGTGACCATGACGCCGCGCTGCGCTGCGTGACGGGCATCGACCGAATCATAGCCGACGCCGAAATTGGCGATGATCTCGAGATTCGGCAGCGCGTCGATGAGGGCTGCGTTGATCCCGCCAAAGGCGGCAATGCCGCGCACCGTCCGGCGCATCTCGTCGGTGACCAGCGACGCATCCGGCCGTTCGATCCAGGCGCGGCTGAACGTCTGGTCGATGCGGCCGACCGCGTGCTCGTTGAATTGGCCCGGCACCAGAATGGCGACTGCTTGCTGCTGTTCGGCTTTTGTCATGCACGTTCCACTGGTTTGCCGGTCGACTGGCGCACATGCAGTTCCGGCTTGATCAGTTCCTGCGACGGCCGCACCATCTGCCCATTGAGCTTGTCGAGCAGCGCGCTGGCGGCGCGGCGGCCAACTTCACGCTGGCCATTCCACACGGTGGTCAGCGCCGGCGTCGCGATCGCTGCTTCCTCGAGATCGTCGTAGCCGGTCACGGATATGTCAATGCCCGGCACGAGTCCGGCGCGTGCAATGCCGTTCATCAGGCCGATGGCGACGAGGTCGTTCCAGCAGCAGGCCGCGGTCGGCTTGTCCTTCAGCGCCAAGAACTGCCCGGCGGCCTCGAAGCCAGCCTGTTTGGTGCGGGGGCCGGGGATGCGCCAGGACGGCCTGACCTCCAGCCCTGCCGCCTCCATGGCGTTGAGATAGCCCTGGTAGCGGTCGCGGCCGGTCGAGGTCTGGTCGGTGCCGCCGATCATGGCGATGCGTTTATGGCCGAGCGAGATCAGATGGTTGGTGGCTAGCCCGGTGCCATAGGCGTCGTCGCCACGAAACACCGGCACGTCAGCGCCTTCGACGGTGCGTGCGATCAGCACCGCCGGCAGGCCGTTTTCCTCGGCCATGAAGATGTCTTCGGGCGGCGTGCCGATGGCCGGCGACATGATGACGCCGTCGGCGCCAAGCTGCAGAAGCGTGTCTATGAAGGTGCGCTGCTTTTCGAGCTGGTCGTAATGGTTCGACAGGATGAAGGTCTGCCGGCTGCGGTCGAGCTCGCTTTCGATCGAGCGCAGGATCTCGGCGAAAAAAGGATTCATGATGTCGTGGACGACGACGCCGACGATGCCCGAACGCGAGGTGCGCAAGCTGGCGGCGCGGCGATTGTAGATATAGCCGATGGCGCGGGCATGTTCCTTGATGCGGTCGCGGGTGATTCCAGCAACCAGCGGGCTGTCGCGCAGGGCCAGCGAGACCGTGGCCGTGGACACACCGAGCGCATCCGCGATCGTCGAAAGCTTGATCTTCTGTGCCAGCGCCTTGCGCTCCCCCGACGATCCAGAGCTAATCCATGATCTCCAGCGAAAACCGGATGCCCGTTTTCGGGATCATGGTCTAAACAGTTTAAACGCGGCCTTATGCCACCCTTCCGAAACAAATCAAAGTTTTTTTGCCAGCGCATCCACCTCGACGTCGAGGGCAGCGCGGTTGCGCACGCGAAGCCGGTGCTCGCGATGAACGATATAAAAGCCGCTGGCGACGATGACGAGCACCGAGGACACCGAGCGTCAACAGGATGAACCAGTGTCGATATGCATCAGGGATGCATGCGGGCACCCTTGGTGATCTTGTCGACAAGCTTCCTTTCGGCGCGCAGCGCGATTCCGACGACCTTGGCATCGTCGGGTGCGAACTCGGCAAAGACGGCGCGGTTCGCCGCGTCGTGGCCGGTCGAAAACATTTCGTCGACGTAGAGCGAGGTCGTCACACCGCGCTCCAGCGCCCGCCGGTGGATCGCACTGGGCGTCGAGCGATCGGCCGAAAGCACAATGATCGGCTGGATCGAGAGCGGATTATAGATATTGCCGGCGCGGTCGCGATAGGGTTCGCCGATGATGTCGCTATACTGAGCGACGATGCCGCTGGTCAGGAACGCGGTTACGTTGAGCTTTTGCCAGACCGGAAGGTTATCCTGCAGCACGATTGCAAATTTCGTGTCGAACATGAGACATTTGCCATTCGAGGTTTGTGAATGAAGTGATGTCACACGGTCTAGATGGCGAGGCCTTTCAGGGTCTTGGACGTTTGTGCGTTGACGCGGCTGAGAACTGCGTCATCTCGGCGCCCGATTGCGTCGGAATGGAGCGTATCGAGGCCCGGTTCCACGGCAGCGCCTTCGATCTCCATCGTCACGATACCTACGCCATCGGCGTGACGCTGCATGGCGTCCAGACTTTCCGGTATCGCGGCGCGACGCATCACAGCCTGCCCGGCCAGATTATCGTGCTCCATCCCGACGAATTGCACGATGGCGGCGCCGGCACTGAAGACGGTTTGCGTTACAGGATACTTTATCTGGAGCCGTCCATCGTGCTGGACTGCCTCGATCAGACAGGCGCATCGCTGCCTTTCGTCAGGAATGCCGTGGTGACGGATCCTGTTTTCCGCACGCGGCTGCTTTCGGCGCTGGGGCCGTTGGACCAGAAGCTGGACGATCTGTTTGTCGCCGACTTCGTCACGCAATTGATGCAAAGCCTGGCACGGCATTCAGGCCGGCCGGCGAAACCGATCCCAAGGACAGCGTGGCGGGCTGTCAGCCTGGCACGCGACTATCTGGAAGAAAATGTTTTCCGTACCGTCCGTTCCGACGAGTTGGAGGCGATCACCGGGCTCGATCGCTACGCCCTGTCGCGGCATTTCCGTGCCGCTTTCTCCACCAGTCCGCACCGCTTTCTCTTGATGCGCCGGCTTCAACGAGCACGCCGCATGATCGAGGCGAGCGAGTCATTGGCGCAGATCGCAATAGCGGCCGGTTTCAACGACCAAAGTCATTTCAGCAGGCACTTCAAGAAGGCGTTCGGTGTCACGCCGGGCCGCTGGTCGGCATTGGTGCATGGATCGTCAGCAGCCGCTGCCTGATGGCGTCAGCCGCGGATCATTCGTCGGCGTCGATCTCGTCATCGACGAGAACCATCTCTCCGTTCGAGAGGTTCGCCTCAACGCGGGCGAGCAGCTTGAACAGCGCCTTCTGGTCCTTTTTATCGAGCCCCTTCAGCGCCTGCTTCTCGGTCTTCTTCACCGATTTCTCGATGGCATGAATGATTTCGCGGCCAGTGTCGGTCAGAAAGATATGGGCCTGGCGGGCATCGGCGGAAGAAGCGCGTTTTTCCAGAAAGCCTTGCGCCTGCAGCCGGTTGATGGTCTTGGTGATGGTCGGCGGGCGAACACCGAGGCGACCGGCAAGATTGCCGGGCGTCTGCCCGTCCTCACGGTCGAGCGCCAGCATGATCTGGTCCTGGCCGGCATAGAAGCCGTGCGCCAAAAGCCGCGCGGCGAGTGCCGTACGCGCCAGCCGCGCCGCCGAATGCAGCCGGCTCATTGTCGCAGTCTTGTCCGCCTTGGCCATGGCTATCCCTCTTCGGCCGAACCGGTGTGGACAGCATAGAGGCAGCCGCCCGGTTGGCAATGGACGATCAAAAAAGATCCGGCTTTGCAAAACAGCTTTGCCGGCAAGCAATGCGGTGTCCGCCGAGGCTAATGCCAGATGTTTATTTCAGTTAGATGACAAACGACTTTTCAGCGCAGGTGGTCGGGTTCGGCAGGAACGCCGCACCGATGCGGGTCTCAATCAGCCCTCACCGCGACGATCATCAAGGCCTGGTAGGCGTCCGCCACCTCGCGCAGCGCCGCCTGCGAAAGCGGCCCGGCGCGCCGCGCGATTCCGTCCCTGGCGTTCGACGTATCCCGCTTGCCGGACCGGTCGGTGTAGGGCGCGACAGTAGTGAATATCTGTTCGCTCAGGCCGTCGGGGAAAAACAGCTGGCCGGTCATCACCGAATTGTCGTTGGGGAAGACTTTGAAATGGATGTGGGTGGTGCGGCCGCGATACCAGCCGGGATAGATGGTGGCGAACGAGACGATGCCGCTGTCATCGGTCTTTTGCCAACCGCGCAGAAAACTCTGGCCTGACGTATCGACATCCTGGCCGTCGCCTTGTCCCGGATAGCCTGAATAATGGCCTTGCGCGTCGCAATGCCAGATATCGACCCGCGCGCCGGCAAGCGGCCGGCAGCCTGCGTCGATGACCTGCAGCCGCAGATTGAGGGCAATGCCCGCTTTGCCTTCGGTGATATCGGCGCGTTCGAGCTTCGGGTCGAAATAGAACGGGCCCTCGGTCGCTTCCGGTGTGATCGCGCAGACGCCGGCGCCGCTGTCGAACAGGGCAAGCGCGGCATAGGGCGAGGCCTGCTGCGCCAGCGCGATGCCCGGCAGAAAGACACCGCCGCTCGCGCTAACGGCAATGAGGCCAAGCGCCTGGCGCCGGCTCAACGGCAAGGAGGACGGTTTGTCGGACATCCGGCGCCTCTTTTTGGTTTCTGTCGAGCAAGCTGGCTTGGTCTTATCTAGTCAGTGAGACCAGCCAACGCCAATGAAAACCCAGCAAATTTGGGAAAACCCGGCAATGTTGGCGACCTGTTTGGCCCATCGGTTGCCACGTGCAAAAGCACGGCGTGCATCCTATATGGAGCCAACAATCCTTTTCGAGGCCCAACATGAGCGATGCACAGACGATACAAATCCCCGTAACCGTTCTCACCGGCTATCTTGGCGCCGGCAAGACGACGCTGCTAAACCGCATCCTTTCGGAAAGCCACGGCAAGCGCTACGCCGTCATCGTCAATGAGTTCGGTGAGATCGGCATCGACAACGAGTTGATCGTGGAATCCGACGAGGAAATCTACGAGATGAACAATGGTTGCGTCTGCTGCACGGTGCGCGGCGACCTGATCCGCGTCGTCGAGGGCTTGATGCGCCGGCCAGGCCGCTTCGACGCCATCGTGATCGAGACGACCGGCCTCGCCGATCCGGTGCCGGTGGCGCAGACCTTCTTCATGGACGACGACGTGCGCTCCAAGACCAGGCTCGACGCGGTGGTGGCGCTGGTCGACGCCAAGCACCTGCCGTTGCGGCTGAAGGATTCCCGCGAAGCCGAGGACCAGATCGCCTTTGCCGATGTCGTCGTGCTCAACAAGACCGATCTCGTCACGCCGGAGGAACTGAGCAAGGTCGAGGCGACGATCCGCGCGATCAACCCGGCGGCCCGGATTCATCGCACCACGCGCGCCGGCGTGGCGCTGTCCGAGGTGCTCGACCGCGGCGCCTTCGACCTTTCCCGGGCGCTGGAGAACGATCCGCATTTCCTCGAGGCGCGTGACGACCACGACCATCATGATCATGACCATCATGACCATGATCATCACGATCATGACGGGCATCATCACCATGACCACGCGCACCCGTCCGATATCCATGACGTGACGGTGCAGTCGGTGTCTCTGCGGGGCGGCGAGATGGACCCGAAAAAATTCTTCCCCTGGATCGAGAAGATCACCCAGATGGAAGGCCCTAACATCCTGCGTCTGAAAGGGATCATCGCGCTTAAAGGCGATGACGAGCGCTACGTCATTCAGGGCGTGCACATGATCATCGAGGGCGACCACCAGCGCGCCTGGAAGGACGGCGAGAAGCACGAGAGCCGGCTGGTCTTCATCGGCCGCGAACTCGACGCCGAGCGGCTGAAGAAGAGTTTTGATGCCTGCCAGGCGGCTTGATTTTCGGGCCTTATAACGCTAGCGCTGCACGTTCTCTCCTTCTCCCCTTGTGGGAGAAGGTGGCCGAGCGAAGCTCGGTCGGATGAGGGGTGTTCCAGCTTGGCAACGACGGCACTCCGTCCAGCACCCCTCAACCGTCTTGGCGCTGCGCGCCAATCCACCTTCTCCCACAACAAGGAGAGAAGGCAAGCTGCACCTATCCGCGCTGGCGGCTCCCCCGCGGAGGTAGACGACCAGCGGAAATCTCGAACGGAATCTCCCATGCCGACAGTCGCCCCGCTTGATCTCCAGGGACATTGCATCGCCGCCGTCTTCCTTGGCGACGTGCCGCATTTCGCACTGGCCGACGGCACAATCCATCGGCTGGACCATGGCCACAAGACGGCGCAGGCCAATGACGGGCTTCTCGCCGCCTTCCACGATGCGGCCAACGACCGGCTGATCACCGGCGGCGAGGACGGCAAGATTTTTTCCGTTACCGCCGGCGGCAATGCGGCAGAATTGGCAAGCGCCGGGAAGAAATGGATCACCAGCGTTGCCGCCGGACCACAGGGCGCCATCGCCTATGCCTCGGGCAAGATCGCCTTCGTGCGTTTCTCCGACGGCAAGACCAAGGAATTCCTGCATCCGCGTTCGGTAGAGGGGCTGGCGTTCTCGCCCAAGGGGATGCGCTTCGGCGTCGCCCGCTACAATGGCGCGACGCTGCATTTCCCGGCGGCGAACGGCAAGCCGGTCGAGCTGGAATGGGCCGGCGCCCATACCGGCATCACCTTCTCGCCGGATGGCGCCTTCCTCGTCACCACCATGCAGGAGAACGCGCTGCATGGCTGGAAGCTCGCCGATGGCAAGCACATGCGGATGACCGGCTATCCCGGCAAAGTCAAAAGCCTGGCATGGGCGCCCAAGGGAAAATGGCTGGCCAGTTCCGGAGCCCCGGCGGCGATCGTCTGGCCGTTTTCGGGCAAGGACGGGCCGATGGGCAAGGCGCCGCTGGAACTCGGCACGCGCGGCAACGCCATGGTGACCTCGGTCGCCTGCCATCCGAGCCAGGATGTCGTCGCCGTCGGCTATGACGACGGCATGGTGATGGCGGTGCGTTTCGCGGACGCCAAGGAGGTGCTTCTGCGCCGACCGGGCAAGGGCGCCATTACCTCGATGATGTGGGACAAGGAGGAACGCCGCGTCGCCTTCGGCAGCGCCGCCGGCGACTGCGGCGTCATCGATATTTCGGCCTAGGGCCGTAGGGGAGTAGGGCAGTAAGGGAGTAGGAACACATTCCCCTATTGCCCTCTGTCACTGAACCGCGCGGCCAATTGCGGTTCCGGCCGTCGATTGGCTAGAGTGACGCATGAGGGGGTATTCATGCATACAATCGACCATTCAAAGATGGCGATCGGTGGCATCAGCACTGCTCGCATCGCGGATCTGCGCGAGACCGAGGCCGAAGCCTTCCGCAAGGCAAGGCCGAAATCAGCAGCCAAGGTCGGCAACGGCCTGCCGGGCTTCTTCGGCGGGGTGCCGATGCACTGGATGAACGACTGGCCGACGCCGTTCCCGATACTGGTCGACAGCGCCAGAGGCGCCACAATCACTGACATCGACGGCAATCGGCTCGACGATTTCTGCCTCGGCGACACCGGCTCGATGTTCGGCCACTCGCCGCCGCCGGTCGCCCACGCCATCCGTAGGCAGGCCGGACGCGGCCTGACCTACATGCTGCCTTCGGAAGATGCACTCGCCATCGGCCCGCTGCTGCAACAGCACTTCGGCCTGCCGTTCTGGCAGATTGCGACAACGGCGACCGATGCCAACCGCTTCGCGCTGCGCGTCGCCCGCGCCATCACCGGCCGGGGCAAGATCCTGGTCTTCAACGGCTGCTATCACGGCTCGGTCGACGAGACGATGGTGCGCCTGGTCGACGGCAGACCGGCCAACCGGCCAGGACTGGCCGGCGAATTCCGCGACCTGACCGGGGCGACCGATGTCGTCGAGTTCAACGATGTGCCGGCGCTTGAGACAGCACTCCGGGACCAGCAAATCGCCTGTGTCGTCACCGAGCCGGTGCTGACCAATTCCTGCATGGTGCTGCCCGATCCCGGCTTCCACAACGCGCTGCGGCGTCTCACCCGCGCCGCTGGCACCCTGCTTCTGATCGACGAGACGCACACGATCTCGACCGGTCCCGGCGGCTACACCAGGAAACATGGCCTGGAGCCGGACCTGTTCGTGCTCGGCAAGCCAATCGCCGGCGGCGTGCCAGCCAGCGTCTGGGGCATGAGCGATGGCGTCGCCACCCGCTATGCCGACTATGTCAGGACCAAGGAACCAGGCTATTCCGGCATGGGCACGACGCTCTCGGCCAATCCACTGCAGTTCGCAGCGATGCGCGCCACGCTCGAAGAGGTGATGACCGACGAGAACTATAGCCATATGGACCATCTGGCGCGGCGGCTCGACGCCGGGCTGACCACCGTCATCGCCCGTTACCGCCTGCCTTGGCATGTTGCCCGAGTCGGCGCCCGCGTCGAGTTCATCTGCGCACCCGGCCCGCTGAGGAATGGCGGCGAGGCGGAAGCAGCGCACGCACCGGCGCTCGAAGCGGCTGTCCATGTCGCGCTGGTCAATCGCGGCGTGCTGATCGCGCCGTTCCACAACATGATGCTGATCTCGCCGGCGACCAGCGCTGCCCAAGTGAACCGCCTGATCACCGCCTTCGGCGCGGTTGCGGCAAGGCTCGCGGCATGAGACAAGCTTGCACATGAGAGAAGCGCACAAGCAAACTTTGAACGCCATCATCGCCTCCCCTTCGGGCTCAACGCCCGCCGAGGCGCATACCTTTCTCGACGCCCATCCCGAGATCGAAGCGTTCGACATCGTGCTGACCGATGCCAATGGCGTCGGGCGTGGCAAGATCGTGCGCCGGCACGAGTTGATGAGCATCTTCGAGGGCGGCAGGCATATGCCGATCTCGATCCTCGGCCTCGACATCACCGGCGAGGACGTGCACGAGACCGGACTGATCTGGACGACGGGCGACGGCGACCTGCGGGCATGGCCGATCCCCGGCACGCTGGTGCCGCTGTTCGGCACACAGCCGCCGCGCGGCCAGGTGCTGATGGCGATGTACCATCTCGATGGCCAGCCGATGTCCTCCGACCCGCGCCTGGCGTTGGGCCGGCAGGTGGAGATACTGGCGGCCAAGGGCCTGCATCCGGCCGGCGCCTTCGAGCTCGAATTCTTCCTGCTTGCCAACGAGCGCGACGCCGACGGCAAGGTGCAGCCGGCGCACGCGGTGCTCGACGGCCGCCGCTCGGCCAAGACAGAGGTCTATTCCGTCGACCATCTGCACGGCATGGAGCCGCTGTTTTCCGATATCTATGCCGCGGCCAGGGTGCAAGGCATCCCGGCCGAGACGGTCATTTCCGAATATGCGCCCGGCCAGTACGAACTGACGCTTAACTATCGCAAGGACGTGATGCGGGCCGCCGACGACCTCGTCATGCTGAAGCGGCTGGTGCGGGCGCAGGCGCGCCGCCACGGCGTCACCGCCTGCTTCATGGCCAAGCCGATCGAGAAATACGCCGGCTCCGGGATGCATTTCCATGTCTCGCTGCAGGACAAGGCCGGCAACAACGTCTTTGCCGAAGCCAGCGGCGAGACCTGGTCCTTGCCGCTGCTGCGCGGACTGGGCGGCCTCATCCAGACCATGGCCGAATCGATGCTGGTGTTTGCACCGCACGCCAATTCATGGCGGCGTTTCGTTTCGCAATCCTATGCGCCGGTGGCGCCGACCTGGGGCGTCAACAACCGCTCGGTGGCATTGCGCGTGCCGGCTGGCGACGCAAAAAACCGGCGCATCGAGCACCGGCCGTCGGGCGTCGACGCCAACCCCTATCTGGTGGCGGCAACCGTGCTGGCCGGCATCGTCAAGGGTCTCGATGAGAGCCTCGATCCAGGCCCCGAAACCACCGGCAATGGCTACGAATCAGCAATCACGCGCACCACCATGCCGGTGGACTGGCGCGCCGCGATCGAGGCGGCAAGGGCCTCGACATTCCTCAAAGCGGCGCTGGGGGAAGATCTGCACCGAACATTCGTGGCGATCAAGCAATCCGAATATCTGCGGGTGGCGCGTACGGTCAGCGAACTGGATTATCATCTCTATCTGCACGAGGTGTGAGGCATCGCATCGCCGGTCATTCGCCCAGCGAAAGCCGGGTCCCGGCTATTTGAAGGAACCTTTCGGGGGCTTCGCTCATTCCGCATCTGATCGCAGCAGCGGGCAAGGCCGCATCAGCCATGATCGCCAGGATGCAGACAAATTCTCCACACCACGCCAAGGTGCAGGCAAGACGCTGGCCCAAGCCTGAATTGCCTGAGACGGCAGAAGACGATGGCGCAAGCACCATTCCCGAACTCAGCGAAGTGGCGAAGGCCTGTCGCCGCTGCCCGCTGTGGCGCAACGCAACGCAGACCGTGTTCGGCGAAGGGCCTGACAAGGCCAAGGTGGTTTTCGTCGGTGAACAGCCAGGCGACCAGGAGGATCTGGCCGGCAAACCTTTCGTCGGTCCGGCGGGAAAAGTCTTCGACGCCATCCTGGACGATGCCGGCGTCGACCGGCTGAAAGTCTATGTCACCAATGCGGTCAAGCATTTCAAGTTCGAGCCGCGCGGCAAGCGGCGCATCCACTCGAAGCCGAATACCGGCGAGGTACAGGCCTGCCGCTGGTGGCTCGACAGGGAACTCGATCTGATCAAGCCCAATCTGGCGGTGGCGCTCGGCGCAACGGCGGCGCAGTCACTGCTCGGCAAGGTCGTGCCGATCATGAAGATGCGCGGCGCGGTCGTGGATCGGGACGATGGCTTGCCTGTGTTCGTCACCATCCACCCGTCCTTCATCCTGCGTATTCGCGAGCCGGCGGACAAGCAGGCCGAACGCGAGCGGTTCCTGCAGGACATGAAGGCAGTGAAAAAGCTGATGGCCGCCTGACCCCTATCTGATCAGGATTGCCCTCAAATCATTGACGTTCGTCCCGGTCGGGCCGGGCACGAAGAGATCGCCGACGGCGTTGAATGCCGTCCAGGCATTGTTGCCGGCAAGCATCGCCTTGGCATCGACGCCTGCCGCCCGCATCCGCGACACCGTCGAGCCGTCGGCAAAGGCGCCGGCATTGTCCTGCGAACCGTCGATGCCATCGGTGTCAGCGGCCAGTGCATGGGCGCCCTCCATGCCGCTGATGCCGATGGCGAAGGCAAGCAGAAACTCGGTGTTACGACCGCCCTTGCCCTTCGCCCGCACGGTCACCGTCGTCTCGCCGCCTGATAGAATCAGCACGGGCTTCGGGAAAGGCCGGTTGCGCGTCGCGACTTCACGGGCGATTGCCGCATGGACACCCCCAACTTCGCGCGCTTCGCCCTCGATGGAATCGGAGAGGATGGCCGCCTCGATGCCATGGCGCCTGGCTTCGGCCGCAGCCGCTTCCAGCGAGACACCGGCCGAGGCGATCAGATGCACTTCGTTGCGCGAAAAACGCGGATCATCGACGCGCGGCGCATCGGCGGCCGGCGAATTGATATGCGCCATCACGGCAGCCGGCAGTTTCATGCCATAGGCGGCGATCGATGCCAGCGCCTCTTGGCGGTTGCCGGAATCGGGAACGGTCGGGCCGGAAGCGACAAGCGCCGGATTGTCGCCGGGAATGTCGGAGACCACCAAAGATACCAGCTTTGCCGGATAGGCAGCTGCCGCCAGCCTGCCGCCCTTGATGGTGGAAACATGCTTGCGGATGGTGTTCATGGCGGCGATCGGCGCGCCGCAGGCGAGCAGCGCCTCGTTGACGGCGATCTCGTCAGCCAGCGTCAGACCTTCGGCGGGCGCCGGCAGCAGCGCCGAGCCACCGCCGGAGATGAGCGCCACGACCAGATCGTCCGCGGTCAGCCCCTGCACCTTTTCGAGCAGCCGGCGCGACGCTTCGAGCCCTGCGGCATCCGGCATCGGATGCGCCGCCTCGATGATCTCGATGCGCTGGCATGCCGCGCCATAGCCGTAGCGGGTGACGACCAGCCCTTCGATCCGCCCGTCCCACACTTTTTCGAAAGCCGCCGCCATCTGCGCCGAGCCTTTTCCTGCACCAATGACGATGGTGCGCCCCTTCGGCATTGCCGGCAGATGATCCCTGATCGTCCTCTGCGGATCAGCGGCGGCAACGGCGGCATTGAAGATGGCGGCGAGGAAGGATTTGGGATCGAGCGCCGTCATTTTGCTTCCGGCGGCAGTGCCAGCTCGCGCCCGTCGACGCCGAGGTGGCTGCACAGCGCATCGACGACGACGCCGTGATCCTCACGCTCCGGCAGGCCCGAGACCGCGATCACACCGATGACGCCGGAACCTTTGACCGTTATGGGAAAGCCACCACCGGCCAGCACATAGTCCGATATGTCGAGCCCCTCGCCTGGCTTGAAGCTGCGGTCGGGACGCTGCTGCTCCAGCACCATGCGGTAGGTGCTTTTCAGGAACCGCTGCACCACGTTGATCTTGCGCCGCGCCCAATCCGGATTGGAGGCGTTCGAGCCCGGCATTGCCGCGTAGAACAGCGGCCGGTCGAAGGTCCTGATGTCGACGATGATCGGCAAGCTCTGGGCCAGTGCCCGGTCGCGGATCGTCGAGCCGATCTTGAAGGCGACAGCTTCGTCGAAGACCGAGAAGACAAGCTCGGCTTCCTGTTTCTGGATCAGAGCGATATCGTCTGCAACCGCCATGTCGTTCCCCTATCAACGTCGCGGCACCCTTTGACCGATGGCTGCCGCTGGGTCAAGCGGGGCGTGTGGGATAGCTAAACCGCCATATCGGTCTTCATCGCCCGCCCGGCGACGTAGACCTCGCGCACGGCACGGTCGTCGCCCAGCGTCTGCAGCAGAAACAGCTCCTCCGCCAGCGTGTCCGCCGTCTCCATCCGCAGCCGCATGGCCGGCGTGGCGCGGGCATCGAGGACGACGATGTCGGCATCGCTGCCTTGGTCGAGCGTGCCGATCCTTTCCACGATCGACAGCGCCTCGGCATTGCCGCGGGTGAGTTGCCAGAACGACTGGAACGGATTGAGCTTCTCGCCGTTCAGCGCGATCACCTTGTAGCCCTCATCCATGGTGCGCAGCATCGAGTAATTAGTGCCGCCGCCGATATCGGTGGCGGTGGCGATGCGGAGTGGTTTTTCGCGGCGGCGGTAACGCTGATAATCGAACAGGCCCGAGCCGAGGAACAGGTTCGAGGTCGGACAGAACACGGCGACCGAGCCCGTGTCCGAAAGCGCATCCGCCTCGCGTTCCGAAAGATGGATGCAGTGGCCGAACAGGCTTTTGCGCCCGAGCAGCCCATAGCGCTCGTAAACATCGGTATAGTCGCGTGCCTGCGGATAGAGTTGCAGTGTAAAGGCGATCTCGGCGTGGTTTTCCGACAGATGCGTCTGCATGTGCAGATCAGGATATTCGCGGCAGAGCGCGCCCGCCATTTCCAACTGTTCGGGCGAGGAGGTGATGGCGAAGCGCGGCGTGATGGCATAGTGCTGGCGCCCCTTGCCATGCCACTCCTTAATCAGCGCCTTGCTGTCGTCATAGGCCGATTGCGGCGTGTCGAGCACGCCCTCCGGTGCGTTGCGATCCATCATCACCTTGCCGGCGATGTTGAGCATGTTGCGGTGATGCGACTCGGCGAAGAACGCCTCGGCCGATTCCTTGTGCACCGAGCAATAGGCGGCGACGGTCGTCGTGCCGTGGCGCAGCATCTCGTCGAGGAACAGCCTGGCGATGCGGCGGCCATGCTGGGCGTTCTGGAATTTGGTTTCCTCGGGAAAGGTGTAAGTATTCAGCCAGTCGAGCAGTTCGGCGCCGTAGGAGGCGATGACCTGCATCTGCGGAAAATGCGCATGCGGGTCGATGAAACCAGGCAGCAGCACATGCGGACGGTGGTCGATCTTTTTTGCGCCTTCATCAGCCTTTTTCTCGACGTCGGCATAGGCGCCCGCGGCAACGATCCTGCCGTTGCGAAGCAGCAGGCCGCCGTCGTCCTCGTAGCGCCAGGCGGAATGGTCGTCGACGGTCTCAGGCCAGCGCAGGAAGGACAGCGTGCGGCCGCGCAGGAGGGTGCTGGTCATGCTTATTTCCCCGCCTCCTCGAACCATGCCACCAGCAGCGTCCGCTCCTTGTCGGTGATATGGGTGACGTTGGCGGGCGGCATCGCGTGGCTGCGGCCGGCCTGCAGGTAGATCTCGCGGGCCTGCCCGGCGATACCGGCGTCCGTGTCGAGCATCACACCTTTCGGCGCGTGATAGATGCCCTCGTAGGACGGCTCCTGCGCATGGCACATCGAGCAACGGCCAAGCACCGTATCGCGCACTGCGGGAAAATGCGCCGAGGCGATATAGACCTGTGCCGTCGAGGACGCCTTGACTTCGCCGGTCAGCACTTTCGGCGCGGTTGACAGCCAGATGATGACGACGAACAGGACGGCGGCAGCCAGCCAGATCCAGGTCGGGTTGCCCTTGCGCGCATGCATGGTGTTGAAATAGTGCCGGATCAGCACGCCGATGATGAAAACCAACGAGGCGATCACCCAGTTGAACTGGGTAGCAAACGCCAGCGGGTAGTGGTTCGACAGCATCAGGAAGAGAACGGGCAGCGTCAGGTAATTGTTGTGCAGCGAGCGCTGCTTGGCGATCTTGCCGTATTTCGGATCTGGCTTCCTGCCGGCGATCAGATCGGCGACGACGATCTTCTGGTTCGGAATGATGACCATGAAGACATTGGCCGACATGATCGTCGCGGTGATGGCGCCAAGATGCAGGAAAGCGGCGCGGCCGGTGAACAGATGGGTAAGACCCCAGGCGATGAACACCAGCACGCCATAGAGCACCAGCATCAGGCCGGTGTCGCTCCTGCCAAGCGGCGAACGGCATAAGAGATCGTAGACCACCCAGCCGACGCCGATCGTCGCCAGCGACAGCAAGATGCCTGTAGGCACCGACATGGCAAGCACGTTGGGATCGATCAGGAAGAGGTCCGCGCCGGCATAGTAGACGACGCACAGCATGGCAAAGCCCGACAGCCAGGTAGCGTAGGATTCCCATTTGAACCAGGTCAGGTGCTCAGGCATTTCGGTCGGCGCCACGAGATATTTCTGGATGTGGTAGAAGCCGCCGCCATGCACCTGCCATTCTTCGCCGAAGGCGCCGACAGGCATGCCCGGACGCTGGCGCAAGCCGAGATCGAGCGCGACGAAATAGAAGGACGAGCCGATCCAGGCTATGCTGGTGACGACATGCAGCCAGCGCACGGCGAAACTCAGCCAGTCCCAGAAAATCGCAAAATCGATCATTGAAAAGTCGTCCCTGCCGATTGGGTGACTTTACGGACTGGAGCGCAAACGGAAAGGGCCGAGCGGCACGATGACTTTCAAAAAAAAATGGAAAATACTACAGCGCCGCGCGTCCCTTGGACGCGCAAAGGACGCTGTAGAACTTTTATCTGGTGCATGATCCTTTCCGAAAATCGATTCCGATTTTTCGGGGTCATGCACTAGGGTTATCCCTGCGCAGCCGCATGAGAGCCCCAAAGCCGCATGGCCTATCTCGACAACATCTCCGTCTTCGTTCGCGTCGTCGAGCTCGGCAATCTGTCGGCGGCGGGGCGCGACATGCGCATTTCGCCAGCGGTCGCCTCCAACCGCATCAAGGAGCTCGAAAAACATCTCGGTGTCAGGCTGTTCAATCGCACGACGCGGCAATTGATGCCGACCGAGCACGGCACGGTGTTCTACTCCGGCGCCAAGCAGGTGCTTGAGGCGGTCACCGAGGCGGAAGCCGCTGTCAGCGCTTTGTCCGGCCAGCCGCGTGGCACCATCAAGGTGACAGCGCCGCTTGGCCTCGGCCGGCGGCTGGTGGCGTCGGGAATCCCCGATTTCCACGACAAATATCCTGACATCGAGGTTCGGCTGAGGCTTTCGGACCACAATGTCGACATCATGAAGGAAGGCATCGACGTCGCGTTCAGACTGGGTATCATCGAGGATTCCAGCCTGAGAATGCGCGGCATCATGGAGTGCGAGCGGGTGCTGGTGGCGGCGCCGAAATATCTGGAGACGCGCGGCGAACCGACCGAGCCGCAGGAACTGATCGCCAGCAAACACGACTGCCTGATGCTGCGCTACGCCGGCGCGCGCGAATATGTGTGGACGCTGCAGACGGCCGACGGTCCGCGGAAATTCGAGGTGCACGGACCCTATGACACCGACGATGGCGACGTGCTGACCGGCTGGGCGCTGTCGGGCCGCGGCATCATCAACAAGCCGCGCTTCGAGGTCGAGCCGTTCATCCGCGACCGCCGTCTGAAGGTGATCCTGCCCGACACTCCACCGACGCCGGTGCAGTTCGCCGCCGTCTACCCGCACAAGAAGCTGCAGGACCCGAAGGTGCGGCTGCTGCTCGATTTCATGGCCGAGCGCTGCCAACGGCTGATCAAGGAAATTCTGGCCGGCAAATGAGCGTTGCTCGAATTCTGGCCGTCAGCCGGCCATTGCCTTGCCACGAGAGACGGGGTGCGGCGCGGCTCGCGCGCCAGCATGGGCGGCCAGTGCCGTCATGATCTCGGCCGCCGCCAAGGCCGCAATGACTTGCGGACGCTTGTCCTTGACCGCATCGCCGCCGATCGGCGAGACGAGGCCGGCAAATTGCGCCTCGCTGCCGTCCGCCGCCTTCAGGAACCAGTTCCTGAATGTCGCCTTCTTGGTCTTCGAGCCGATCATGCCGACATAGGCGGCATCCCGGCGTTTCAGTGCCTCGGCGACGATCAGGAAATCCAGTGCGTGGTCGTGAGTGAGGACGACGAATGCGGCGCCAGCCGAAGCCTTGCGCACCATCGCCTCGGGCATTGGCGTCAGGCTGGTTTCGACCGTGTCCGGCATGCCCTCCAGCGCCTCGGCCCGCGTCTCGACAACGACGACACGGACCGGCAGCAAGGCCACCGCCGAGGCTAGCGCCTGGCCAACATGGCCGCCGCCGAAGATGTAGACATGCGGCAGCTGCGCCTGCTCGGCGTCCGCCGCCGCGACCAGCTCTTGCGCCAACGCCGTGTCGACCAGCCGGATCAGCACCTCGACCCTGCCGCCGCAGCACTGCCCGATCTCGGGCCCGAGCGGGACATCGAGGGTAGCGCGGACATCCCTCCCCCTTGAGGGGAGGGTGGCGGCGAAGCCGTCGGGTGGGGTCGCCGCGCCAGTGCTCGACATTTTCTTAGGTCGCGTGCTTCCTCTACCGACCCCCTCTGGCCGCTCCGCGGCCATCTCCCCCTCAAGGGGGGAGAAAAGCAGCTGCCGTGCCTTATCGATCGCGATGAATTCGAGCTGGCCGCCGCCGATCGTGCCAAAAATCGCCGCGCCCGAGACGAGCATGAAGGCGCCCTTCTCGCGGGGCGTCGAGCCTTTGGTCCCGGCCACCTCGACCAGCGCGACACGGCCGGCGCCGCCAAGAAATGCTTTCAGGGTTTGCACTTTCGAGGTCATGTTTTTGCTTTCCCTATCGGGAAACATAGGGTTTTTCGGCCCGGATTGCACGCCTTGTACGAACCCGGGACCGACTTCAAGCACCAGCCTTGGCTTCCCTCTTCAGCCGTTCGATCGCCATCAGCACCCGCTCCGGCGTCGCCGGTGGGTCGAGGCGCGGGCAGATCCGGTGGTCGGCAACGCTTGCCACCGCATCCGACAGCGCATGCAGCACCGAGATGCCGAGCGGCAGCGGCGGCTCGCCGACCGCCTTGGAGCGGTGCACCGTCGGCTCGCTCGCTTCCGGCCAATCGGCCAGCGTCACATTGAAGATCTTCGGTCGGTCCGAGGCGAGCGGAATCTTGTAGGTCGACGGCGCATGGGTGCGCAGCCGGCCGTTTTCGTCCCACCAAAGCTCCTCCGTCGTCAGCCATCCCATGCCCTGGATGAAGCCGCCTTCGACCTGGCCAAGGTCGATGGCGCGGTTCAGCGAGCGTCCGGTCTCGTGCAGGATGTCGGTGCGCTCGACGACATATTCGCCGGTCAGCGTGTCGACCGAGACTTCCGAGCACGCGGCGCCATAGGCGAAATAGTAGAAGGGACGACCCTCGCCCTTGTCGCGATCCCAATGGATTCTCGGCGTCTTGTAGAAGCCCGCCGCCGAAAGCTGGATGCGCGCCATATAGGCCTGCCTGATGAGATCGGCGAAGGCGATCTCCTGGTTGCCAATGCGCACCCGGTTGGGCAGGAACAGCACCTGGTCGCGCGGCACCTGGTATTTTTCGGCTGCGAAGTTGGTCAACCGCTCCTTGATCTGCCGGGCCGCGTTCTGCGCCGCCATACCGTTGAGGTCGGAACCGGACGATGCGGCCGTCGCCGAGGTGTTCGGGACCTTCCCGGTCGTGGTCGCGGTGATCTTTACCTGGTTGAGGTCGATCTGGAATTCTTCCGCCACCACCTGCGCCACCTTGACGTAGAGACCTTGCCCCATCTCGGTGCCGCCATGGTTCAGATGCACCGAACCGTCGGTGTACACATGCACCAGCGCGCCGGCCTGATTGTAGTGCGTCGCGGTAAACGAGATGCCGAACTTGACCGGCGTCAGCGCCAATCCACGCTTGATGAAGCGGCTGTTGGCGTTGAAAGCTTCAATGGTGCGGCGACGCCTCGCATAGTCGCAACTCGCATTCAGCTCGGCGACGATGCGGTGGATGATGTTGTCCTCGACCGTCTGGTGATAGGGCGTGACGTTGCGGTCGCTGGTGCCATAAAAATTCTTCTTGCGAATCTCGAGCGGGTCCTTGCCAACGGCAAAGGCGACCTCTTCGATGACACGCTCGGCGCCGACCATGCCTTGCGGCCCGCCGAAGCCGCGGAAGGCGGTGTTCGACACGGTGTTGGTGTAGAGCGGCGCCGATTGCGCATGAACCGCCGGCCAGAAATAGGTGTTGTCGCAGTGGAACAGCGCGCGATCGGTGACCGGGCCCGACAGGTCCGCCGAGAAGCCGCAGCGCGCCGCAAACATGAAATCGACGCCGAGGATATTGCCCTCGTCGTCGAAGCCGACCTCGTAATCGACGAGGAAGTCATGGCGCTTGCCGGTGGCGATCATGTCGTCGTCACGGTCGGGCCGGATTTTCACCGCGCGATGGTGTTTTTTCGCAGCAATCGCCGCGAGCGCGGCAAACTGGTTGCCTTGCGTTTCCTTGCCGCCAAAGCCGCCGCCCATGCGGCGGATCTCGACCGTGACGGCATGGCTCGGCACGCCGAGCGCATGGCTGACCATGTGCTGGATTTCGCTCGGATGCTGGGTCGACGAATAAATCGTGACGTCCTGATCCTCGCCGGGAATGGCCATGGCGATCTGGCCTTCGAGATAAAAATGGTCCTGGCCGCCGATGCGCATTTTTCCTTTCAGCCGGCGCGGCGCCGCCCTGATCGCAGCCGCGGCATCGCCGCGCCTCAGGGTCAGCGGCGGCGTGACCAGCTTGTCCTTCCTGGGATCGAGGACGCCGATGTCGGTGACGAAAGGCAATTCCTTGTATTCGACCTTGGCCTGCCTTGTGGCGCGGCGCGCCTGCTCGCGGGTTTCGGCGATGACGCAAAAGATCGGTTGGCCGAAGAACTGCACCTTGCCGTCGGCCAGCACCGGTTCGTCGTGGCGGCCGGTCGGCGAAATGTCGTTTTCGCCCGGCACGTCGCTCGCCGTCAGCACGTCGACGACGCCGGGTGCTGCGCGCACCGCCGCCAGGTCCATGCTGCTGATGGTGGCATGCGTGGCCGTCGAAAGCCCGAGGCAGCCATGCAGCATGCCGGATGATTCCGGCATGTCATCGATATAGACGGCCGTGCCGCGGACATGCTTGTGCGCGGAATCATGACGCTGGTCGGTGGCAACGCCACCAGCGATTTTCTGCGACTTGAGGTTTGGAGCGTGCTTGGTCATCACGCCGCCTCGTGGCGCGATATCTGGATCGGTGCTTTGGTGCCGCTGGTCTCGGCCAAGAACCGCAACAGCAGGTTGCGCGCCGCCAGCGCCCGGTATTCGGCGCTCGCCCGCATGTCGGTCAGCGGGGTAAAGTCTTTGGCGTACTCGGCCATGGCGGTCTCGACCATCGGTTCCGTCCAGGGCCTGCCGAGCAGCGCCTTTTCCACGCCGAAAGCCCGCTTCGGCGTTGCCGCCATGCCGCCATAGGCGATGCGCACCTCCGCCACCGTGCCGTCCTTGGCCAGGGCCAGCAGGAATGCGCCAAGTGCGGCGGTGATGTCCTCGTCACGGCGCTTGGTGATCTTGTAGACGGCGAATTTGGTATCCCTGCCCGGCACTGGGACATGCACGGCCTCGACGAATTCGCCCGGCTGTCGGTCCTGCTTGCCATAGGCGATGAAGAAGTCTTCAAGCGAGATCGTCCGCCGCTTGTTGCCGCGGCGCAGCGTCAGCCGCGCGCCGAGTGCGATCAGCGGCGGCGGCGTGTCGCCGATCGGCGAGCCATTGGCGATGTTGCCGCCGATCGTGCCCATGTTGCGCACCTGGTCGCCGCCGATGCGATCGAACAGCGGGCCCAGCGCCGGGATGCGTTTCGCCAGCATTGAGAAAGCCTCGGTGTAGGTGACACCAGAGCCGATCGAGATGATGCCCTTGTCTTCGGAAATCCGGCACAGCCCGTCGAGATTGCCGATGAAGATCGCCGGCGCAATCTCGCGCATGTGCTTGGTCACCCACAGGCCGACATCGGTCGAACCGGCAACGATGGTGGCGCCCGGCTCCTTGTCGAGCACGGCGGCGAGGTCGTCGGCATCGGCCGGGACGACCAGGCGCTGCTTGCCGGCGCCGATCTCGATGCGCGAACCGTCTTTCATCGCTTCGAGCTTGCTCGTGATCGCCTCGCGCTCCGCTGCCAGCGGATCCTTTGCCGCCTTGCCGTAGCTGGAGATGGCACGTGCCGCCCGCATGATCGCCTCGTAGCCGGTGCAGCGGCAGAGATTGCCCTGAAGCGCCTTTTCGATGGCTGCATCCGACGGCTCCGGTGACCGCATCCACAGGGCATAAAGCGACATGACGAAGCCCGGCGTGCAGAAGCCGCATTGCGAGCCGTGGAAATCGACCATCGCCTGCTGCACCGGATGCAGTTTTTCGCCGTCGCCGCGCAGATGCTCGACGGTTACCACATGCGTGCGATCGAGCGAGCCAAGGAAGCGGATGCAGGCATTGACGCTTTCATAGACCAGCCGGCCGCCTGACAGTCTTCCGACCAGCACGGTGCAAGCGCCGCAGTCGCCCTCGGCGCAGCCTTCCTTGGTGCCGCGCAGCGAGCGCTCGAGCCGCAGCCAGTCGAGCAAGGTCTCGTCGGGCGCGACCGTGGTCAGCGCAATTTGCTCGCCATTGAGAATGAAGCGTATCTCGCTGCGTATGTTGAGCGTGGCCATGCCTCAACTCCCGCGATAGGTCGAATAGCCGTAGGGCGATATGAGCAGCGGCACATGATAGTGCATCGGCTCGGCCATGCCGAAGCGGATCGGCACGCTGTCGAGGAAGGCCGGTTCCGGCAGTCTCAGCCCCTGCCGGCGCAGATAGTCGCCGGCGGCGAAGACCAGCTCGTATTCGCCGGTGCTGAATTCCGCGTCGGCAAGCAGCGGCGCGTCACAGCGGCCGTCGGCATTGGTGATCGCTGTCTTCAGATGCGTCCGCATGTCGTCGTTGATGCGGTAAAGCTCGATCGACAGGCCGGCCGCCGGCCGGCCGGTCGCGGTGTCGAGGACATGGGTCGTCAGACGTCCGCCTTCGGCTTTCGACGTTTCCGCCACTGGCTGCTCCCATTCCGGTACACTCAAAACGTGCTTGACGAATTGTGCGCCAATTAAAGGCGATGCATAAGTCCCGGTCGAGTGAAGTGCTGCAAAAACACTTTCAAAAATTTTCGGGGGAATGCGCAAGCAATCCTTTCGACTATCCTGATCACACTATCCGGCAGGAGCGACAATGCGTTACGAACGAGACATGCGCGGCTACGGCGCCAATCCGCCGGATCCGAAATGGCCCGGCAGGGCGCATGTCGCGGTGCAGTTCGTCGTCAATTACGAGGAAGGCGGCGAAAATTGCGTCCTGCACGGCGACAAGGCTTCGGAAGCCTTCCTGTCCGAGATCGTCGGCGCTGCACCCTGGCCCGGGCAGCGCCACCGGAACATGGAATCGATCTACGAATATGGCGCCCGCGCCGGCTTCTGGCGATTGCTGCGCCTGTTCACCGAGGCTGAGGTGCCGATCACCTGCTACGGCGTCGCCACAGCACTGGCGCGTTCGCCCGACCAGGTCGTGGCGATGCAGGAGGCCGGCTGGGAGATCGCCTCGCACGGGCTGAGATGGATCGACTACCGCGACCATGCGCCGGAGGACGAGCGCCGCGACATGGACGAGGCAATCCGGCTGCACTACGAGGTGACCGGGGCACGGCCGACCGGCTGGTACACCGGCCGCACGTCGATCAACACCGTGCGGCTGGCGGCGGAAGAGGGCGGCTTCGACTATGTGTCGGACACCTATGACGACGAGCTGCCGTACTGGTTCGAGCATGGTGGGCCGGACGGGTCGGCAAAGCCGCAGCTCATCATCCCCTATACGCTCGACGCCAACGACATGCGTTTCGCCACGCCGCAGGGCTTCAACTCGGGCGACCAGTTCTTCGCCTATCTCAGGGATAGTTTCGACACGCTCTATGCCGAGGGCAAGGCAGGGCGGCCGCGCATGATGAATATCGGCCTCCACTGCCGCCTCGTCGGCAGGCCGGGCCGGGTCGCGGCGCTGAAGCGCTTCGTCAACTACGTCAAATCGCACGACAGGGTCTGGCTGGCGCGACGCATCGACATTGCAAGGCACTGGCAAGAGAACCATCCGTTCCGGCCACCGACGCTGCGCCCGTCGAAGATGGAATTCGAGGCTTTCGTCCAGGCATTCGGCGGCGTATTCGAGCATTCGCCGTGGATCGCCGAGCGCGCCTATGAGCTGGAGCTCGGTCCGGCGCATGACAGTGCCGGCGGTCTGCACAATGCGCTGTGCCGTGTCTTTCGCGGCGCCAGCGAGACCGAGCGGCTCTCCGTGCTCAACGCCCACCCCGACCTTGCCGGAAAACTGGCTCAGGCCAAGCGGCTGACAACGGAATCGGCCAGGGAACAGGCTTCCGCCGGGCTCGAGGCGCTGACCGATAAAGAGCGCGAGCTGTTCTCCAAGCTCAATGCCGCCTACGTCACCAGTTTCGGCTTCCCCTTCATCATCGCGGTGAAAGGCAAGACCAAGGAAGAAATCCTGGCGGAGTTCGAGGCGCGCATCGGCAACAGCCGCGGCGTTGAATTCGAAACCGCCTGCAAACAGGTCGAGCGTATCGCACTGCTCCGCCTCAAGGACATGCTTCCGCAATAGGCCTGGCTTCCGCAACAGGCTCTGAACTGATGGATACGATGAAAATGGCCGACCGAACCTATTACGCGCCGCAGGGCGGCCACTCCGGCCAGAGTGAGCTGCTGACCGGCCGGGCCGTCTTCACCGAGGCCTATGCCGTCATTCCACGGGGGGTGATGCAGGACATCGTCACCAGCGCCCTGCCGTTCTGGGACGAGACCCGCGTCTGGGTGCTGTCGCGCCCGCTGTCGGGTTTTGCCGAGACGTTTTCGCAATACATCGTCGAGGTCGCGCCCGGCGGCGGCAGCGACCGGCCGGAACCGGATGCCGGCGCCGAGGGCGCCCTGTTCGTGGTCGAGGGCGAGCTGACCGTTTTGCTGGCTGGCGAGAAACATGTCCTGCAGCCGGGCGGCTTTGCTTTCCTGCCGCCGGCCAGCGGATGGACCGTTCGCAACGAGGGCGGCGCACCCGTTCGTTTCCACTGGATCCGAAAAGCCTACGAATCCGTGGAGGGCATCGATACGCCGCAAGCCCTTTTTGCAAACGAACAGGACATCGCGCCCACGCCCATGCCCGGCACCGAAGGCAGATGGGCGACAACGCGTTTCGTCGATCCCGAAGACATGCGCCACGACATGCACATCACCCTGGTTACACTCGAGCCGGGCGCGGTCATCCCCTTCGCCGAGACCCATGTCATGGAGCACGGCCTCTATGTGCTGGAGGGCAAGGCGGTCTACCGCCTTAACCAGGACTGGGTCGAGGTCGAGGCCGGCGACTATATGTGGCTGCGCGCCTTCTGCCCGCAGGCCTGCTATGCCGGCGGTCCGAGCCAGTTCCGATATCTGCTCTACAAGGACGTCAACCGGCATGCCAAGCTTGGCGGCGCCGGCGTCGCGAGGCGCGCGCCATGAGCCGCATTGTGGCGCGCCCGCTGACCCGCGAGAACTTCGCTGAATTCGGCGACGTCATCGATATGGGCGGCGACAATCACTACCCGATCAATGGCGGCAAGGCGGAACGCTACCACGACCTCGCCACCGCCGAGGCGCAGGGACCGAATGCGCGCGTGCTGATCTCTATGGTGCGCGGCACGCCTTACGATTTTCCGCTGAAGCTCACCATGGTCGAGCGTCACCCGTTCGGCAGCCAGGCTTTCATCCCGCTGTCGCCACGGCCGTTCCTGGTCGTCGTCTGCCATGACAGCGACGAAGGCCCAGGAGAGCCGCACGCATTCATCACCGCGCCCGGGCAAGGCGTCAATTACCCACGCAATCGGTGGCACGGCGTGCTGACGCCGATCGGTGAGGCCCAGGATTTTCTCGTCGTCGACCGCGGTGGCGACGGCTCCAACCTCGAAGAGTGCCATTTCTCGCACGGTTACGAGATCGATCTGCCGGACAGGAGCCAATAATGGCCGATACTTCGCTGATCGACCGCCTGCTCGACGTCATCGAGCATGACATCGTGCCGAAGACGGCCGAAGGCGTCGCCCATGGCAACAAGCTGTTCGGCGCGGCGATCTTGAGAAAGGATGACCGCTCGCTGGTGCTCGCCGAAACCAACAACGAGGCGGAAAATCCGCTCTGGCATGGCGAGGTGCACTGCCTGAAGCGGTTCTACGAAATGCCGAAGGCCGAGCGCGTCGACACCAAGGACGCGATCTTCCTCGCCACGCACGAACCCTGCTCGCTCTGCCTGTCGGCGATCACCTGGACCGGCTTCGACAATTTCTACTATCTGTTTTCGCACGAGGATTCGCGCGACAGCTTCGCCATCCCACACGACCTGAAGATCCTGAAGGAGGTCTTCACCCTCGACCCTGGCGGCTACAATGCCGAGAACGCCTATTGGAAGAGCTTTTCGATCCGAAGACTGGTGCGGTCGCTGCCCGGGGCCGAGCGCAAGCGGCTGGAAGCACGGATCGGCAAGATCTCGGCGCGCTACGACGAACTGTCCAGCGCTTACCAGGCGAGCAAGGACGAAAACGACATTCCGTTGAGTTGACGCGGATTGACCAATCGAATTCGTTGGCTGGCCCACGACGACGTCCCACGGGCTCCATCATTTGGCGGTCCTGGAGTCGCCCGCATGAAAACCGTCACTGAATTTCCCCGCAAGGTCGTCGAGTTTCCGGACATGGGCATCGGCATGCCGGATGGCTGCCGGCTGTCGGCGCGCGTGTGGATGCCGGCCGATGCCGCCGACGATCCGGTGCCGGCGATCCTCGAGCACCTGCCCTACCGCAAGCGCGACGGCACGATCTTTCGCGATCAGCTGACGCATCCCTATTTCGCCGGCTATGGCTATGCATCGATCCGCGTCGACATGCGCGGCAATGGCGATTCCGAAGGGCTGATGGACGACGAATATTCGGAGCAGGAATTGCAGGACGCCTGCGATGTGATAGCCTGGGCGGCCGCCCAGCCCTGGTGCAACGGCAATGTCGGCATGATGGGCATCTCCTGGGGCGGCTTCAACTGCCTGCAGGTTGCAGCCAAGCAGCCGCCGGCGTTGAAGGCAGTCATCAGCCTGTGCTCGACCGTCGACCGCTATGCCGACGACATCCACTACAAGGGCGGCTGCCTGCTGATCGAGAATTTCGGCTGGGCCTCGACCATGCTGTCCTATTCGTCGCGGCCACCGGACCCGCTGCTGGCCGGCGACAACAGATGGCGCGACCTATGGCTGACCCGGCTGGAGAACCAGCCCTTCCTGGCGCCGCTGTGGCTGAGACACCAGCACCGCGACGCCTATTGGAAGCGCGGTTCGATCTGCGAGGACTATTCCGCCATCCAAGCCGCCGTGCTGTCGATCGGCGGCTGGCATGACGGCTATCGCAATACGATTTCCTACCTCGCGGCCAATATCGAGGCGCCGGTCAAGGGCATCGTCGGCCCGTGGATCCACAAGTACCCGCATTACGCCGCACCGAAACCAGCGATCGGCTTCCTGCAGGAGGCCTTGCGCTGGTGGGACCGGTGGTTGAAAGGCATCGACACCGGCGTCGAGGCCGACCCGGCCTACCGCGCCTATGTGATGGACAGCGTGCGCCCCGCGCGTTGGCATCCCGAGCGGCCCGGCCGCTGGGTTGCCGAAGCAGACTGGCCATCGCCCAACATCAAGGCTGAGGCCATCGAACTGATCCCGGAAGGCGCCAGGCCTGCAATCGTGGCTTCGCCACAAAGCTGCGGCCTCGCCGGCGGCGAATATTTCCCCTTCACCTTCGGGCCGGAACTGCCCGGCGACCAGCGCCCCGACGATACGCTGTCGGTGTGTTTCGACCAGCCCCCGCTCGGCGAGGCGATCGACATTGTCGGCGCGCCGGAGGTTTTGATCCAGGTCGCCTCGGATCGACCGCAGGCGAACATCGCGGTGCGGCTGTGCGACGTGCATCCTGACGGCGCATCCGAATTGATCTCCTACGGCGTGCTCAACCTGACGCACCGCAACTCGCATGAATTCCCCGAGGCGCTGGTGCCGGAAGAGACCGTTTTGGCGCGGGTGGTGCTCGACCAATGCGCCTATCGCGTGCCATCAGGC
Source organism: Mesorhizobium sp. WSM4837 (assembly GCF_055811435.1). Lineage (NCBI taxonomy): Bacteria > Pseudomonadati > Pseudomonadota > Alphaproteobacteria > Hyphomicrobiales > Phyllobacteriaceae > Mesorhizobium > Mesorhizobium sp. WSM4837. The sequence goes on along the minus strand of NZ_JBVVQE010000054.1, from coordinate 19,442 downwards.
CATCGCCTGCGTATTGCCGTTTCGAACGCCTACTGGCCGATGATCTGGCCATCGCCGGAACCGGTTCGGCTCGACCTTTCGGCGGCTACGCTGAAGCTGCCGCTGCGTCCGCCGGCGCAAGGCGACGAAGTCACGTTCCCTACGCCCGAGGCAGCCGTGCCCTGGGCAACCGAAACGGTCCGTGCCGCCAATTCGGAGCGTCATGTTGATCGCGACGAGAAGACCGGAATCGTCACGCTTTCCATTGTCGACGATTTCGGCGAGGTGCGCGACCTGGAGCATGGCCTCGCCAATGGCAGCGTCGCCCGCGAGACATGGGCGATCCATCCTGACAATCCACTGTCAGCGTCGGGCAAGACGCACTGGACGCAGACGCTGTCGCGAAATGGATGGTCGGTGCGCACAGAAACGTCAGCCGAGATGCGGTCCGATGCGCAAAACTTCATTATTAGCGCCAGAATCGAAGCCTATGAAGGCGAGGAACTGGTTTTCGAGCGTAATTTCGAAGAGAAAATCCCGCGCGATCTGCTTTGAGCGCTTATGCGGATTGGTCCAATTGCGACGTACGATTTACGCCACGGCATGTCGCATTCGGTCTTGCTTACGGCGGTCCCTTGCGGTCATTATTCTCCTCACAAGAAACCATAAAAAACGACCACAAGGTCGAACCAACAGAGTGAGGAACTCAACATGTCAAACGAACTGGAATTTCTTAGCCTGCGCGTCGCATCCGGCAAACTGAGCCGTCGTGATTTTCTCGGCCGGGCGGCAGCGCTCGGCGTCACCGCGACCTTCGCCAACTCGCTGCTTTCAAGTGCAGCGCGCGCCGCGGGTCCGGTCAAGGGCGGCACGTTGAAGGCCGGCCTGGTCGGCGGCGAGTCCACCAACAGCCTCGATCCGGCCCTGTTCATGACGCAGGTGCCGTTCGCCTTCGGCAAGATGTGGGGCGAACTGATCGTCGAGCTTTCCCCGGAAGGCACGCTCGAGAACCGCATCGCCGAGGAGATCGGCTCGTCTGACGACGCCAAGGTCTGGACGCTGAAGATTCGCGACGGCGTCGAATTCCATAACGGCAAGACGGTAACCGCCGAGGACGTCGCCGCCACACTCGAACGCCATTCGGACGAGAAGTCGAAGTCGGGCGCGCTCGGCTACATGAAAGGCATCGAGAGCATCAAGGCCAGCGGCAAGGAAGTCGTGCTGACGCTGAAAGAAGCCAATGCCGACCTGCCCTATCTGCTTAGCGATTACCATTTGATCATCCAGCCCAATGGCGGCAAGGACAAGGCCGACGCCGGCATCTCGGCCGGACCCTACAAGATCACCACCAACGAGCCCGGCGTGCGCCATGGCGGCGAGCGATTCGCCAATTACTGGCAGGCCGACAAGATGGGCCATGCCGACCAGATCGAGATCATCGTCATCAACGACGCCACGGCGCGCACTTCGGCCTTGCAGGGCGGCCAGGTCAACATGATCAACCGCGTCGAGCCGAAGATCGTCGACCTGATCAAGCGGCTGCCCGGCGTCACCATCCGCAACCATGCGGGTCCTGGCCACTACGTCTTCATCATGCATTGCAACACGGCGCCGTTCGACAACAACGATTTGCGCATGGCGCTGAAGCTGGCGATCGACCGCGAGGAGATGCTCGACAAGATCCTCAGAGGCTATGGCTCGCTCGGCAACGACTTCCCGATCAACTCGGCCTATCCGCTGTTTTCCGAGGACATCGAGCAGCGCAAATACGATCCCGACAAGGCCAAGTTTCATTTCAAGAAGTCGGGCCATGACGGCGCCGTCCTGCTCAGGACATCGGACGTCGCCTTCCCCGGCGCCGTCGATGCCGCGCAGCTGTTCCAGCAAAGCGCGGCCAAGGCCGGCATCACGCTGGAGATCAAGCGCGAGCCGGGCGACGGCTACTGGTCGGAAGTATGGAACAAGCAGCCCTTCTGCGCCTCCTACTGGGGCGGACGCTCGACGCAGGACCAGATGTACTCGACTGCGTACCTGTCGACGGCCGACTGGAACGACACGCGTTTCAAGCGTCCCGAGTTCGACAAGATGGTGCTGGCGGCGCGTGCCGAGCTCGACGAAGCCAAGCGCAAGGCGATGTATCGCGACATGGCGATGCTCGTCCGCGACGAAGGTGGCCTGATCCTGCCGATGTTCAACCAGTTCATCGACGCGACGGGCGCCAAGGTCGCCGGCTGGGTCGACGATCCGCATCAGGAGCTGATGAACGGGTACGCTCTGGCAAAGTGCTGGCTCGAAGCCTGAGCCCGGCCTTGCGGATATGTCCTCACCCATCGTGAAACTGGTGGCCCAGCGCATTGCGCTGGGCATCCTCCTGCTGTTGGCCGTATCGGTCCTGATCTTCGCCGGCACCCAGATCCTGCCCGGCGACGTCGCGCAAGCCATCCTCGGACAGTCGGCGACACCGGAGTCGCTTGCCAATTTGCGCGAGCAGCTCGGCCTCAACGATCCGGCCTTTATCCGCTATTTCCGCTGGCTCGGCGGCGTCGTGACCGGTGATCTCGGCACCGCCATGTCCAGCGGGCAGGATATTGCGACGTCGATCAAGGGGCGGTTGTGGAACACGCTGTTCCTCGCCTTCTGGGCGGCGGTCGTTGCCGTGCCGCTGGCGATCATCCTCGGCCTGATTGCGGTGCGTTACCGCAATGGCTGGGTCGACAAGCTGATCTCCGGACTGGCGCTTGCCTCGACCTCGTTTCCCGAATTCTTCATCGGCTATGTGCTCGTCTATTTCTTTGCCGTGAAATACCAGATCTTCCCCGGCATCTCGACGGTCTATGATGGGATGCCGTTCGGCGAGCGCATGCAGGCGATCATGCTGCCGGCGGCGGCACTGACGCTGGTGGTGCTCGCCCACATGATGCGCATGACGCGCGCCGCGATCCTCAATGTCATGCAATCGGCTTATGTCGAGACGGCGGAGCTCAAGGGGCTTTCGGCATTCGCCGTCATTCGCAGGCATGCCTTCCCCAATGCGATTGCGCCGATCATCAACGTCGTCATGCTCAACCTCGCCTACCTGATCGTCGGCGTCGTCGTTGTCGAAGTGATCTTCGTCTATCCGGGCATGGGGCAGTATCTCGTCGACCACGTCACCAAGCGTGACGTACCGGTGGTGCAGGCGGTCGGCCTGATCTTCGCCGCGGTTTATATCAGCCTGAACATCATTGCGGACATAGCGGCGATCGTCGCCAATCCGCGTCTCAGACATCCGAAGTGAGGGGCGGCGCTGTGCTCGACATAAAACGCATCCCCATCCCTGCGCTGATCGGCCTGGTGCTGACGGCATTGTTCGTGCTGGCGGCGATCTTCGCGCCCTGGATCGCGCCTTACGGCAATGGCGAGATCGTCGGCGACGTCTGGGCACCGATGTCAGCGACACATTTGCTGGGCACCGACAACCTCGGCCGCGACCTTCTTTCGCGCATGATCTACGGCGCCCGCGTCACGCTGTTCATCGCGGTGCTGGCCACCGCGCTGTCCTTCTCGCTCGGCGCCATCCTTGGCTTCTCGGCGGCGGTTTTCGGCGGCTGGTTCGACACGCTTATGTCGCGCCTTGTCGATCTCCTGATGTCTATCCCGACGCTGATCATGGGCCTCGTCGTGCTCTCCGTGCTGCCAACCAATCTGGTGACGCTGATCCTGGTCATGGGCATTCTCGACTCGACCCGTGTCTACCGCCTGTCGCGGGCGGTCGCCGTCGACATCAACGTCATGGATTTCGTCGAGGCGGCCAAGCTGCGCGGCGAAGGCAGCGTGTGGATCATCTTCCGCGAGATCCTGCCCAATGCGTTGTCGCCGCTGGTTTCGGAACTCGGCCTGCGCTTCATCTATGCCGTGCTGTTCCTGTCGACGCTGTCCTTTCTCGGCCTCGGCGTGCAGCCGCCTAGCGCCGACTGGGGCGGCATGGTCAAGGAAAACAAGGACGGCATCGTCTTCGGCATCGCGGCGGCGCTCATCCCTGCCGCGGCGATCGCCATGCTGGCGATTTCCGTCAACCTTGTCGCCGACTGGGTGCTCAACCGCACGACGAGCCTGAAGGGAGGGCGCGGGTAATGGCTGACCAGCGAGCAAAGTCCGTGCTGCTCGATATCCGCAATCTGCGCATCGAGGCCACCGTGTTCCCGCCGGGCGAAGCGCCGAAGAACATCGTGCTGGTCCACGACGTCTCGCTGTCGCTCGAGAAGGGCAAGGTGCTCGGCCTGATCGGCGAGTCTGGAGCCGGCAAGTCGACCATCGGCCTGGCGTCGATGGGCTATGGCCGCGGCGGCGTGCGGATCACCGGCGGCGAAGTCATCCTCAACGGCCGCGACATCCTCAAAGGCGGCAAGGAGGGCTTTCGCAAGCTGCGCGGCCGCGAGGTCTGCTATGTCGCGCAATCGGCTGCCGCCGCCTTCAACCCGGCGCACAGGCTGATGGACCAGGTCGTCGAGGCGACGCTGCTGCATGGCACGGCGACACGGGCCGCGGCCGAAAAGCGCGCCATCGCGCTGTTCAAGAAGCTCAGCCTGCCGAACCCCGAAAGCATCGGCGAACGGTTTCCGCACCAGGTGTCAGGCGGCCAGCTGCAGCGCGTGATGACTGCGATGGCGCTGTGCTCCGAGCCCGACCTGATCGTCTTCGACGAGCCGACCACGGCGCTCGACGTGACGACGCAGATCGACGTGCTGGCGGCGATCAAGGACGCCATCCGCGACACGCATGTCGCGGCGCTGTACATCACTCATGACCTTGCCGTGGTCGCCCAGGTCTCGGACGAGATCATGGTGCTGCGCCATGGCCGGCTGGTCGAATGGGGCGGCACCCGCCAGATCATCAAGGAGCCGCGCCAGGAATACACCAATGCGCTGGTGTCAGTGCACGAGATCGAGCACCAGGAGCAAAGGCCCGGCACGACGCCGTTCCTGTCGGTCAAGAACATCACCGCCGCCTATGGCCGCAGCCACATCAAGGTGCTGAAGAACGTCTCGGTCGACATCTATCCTGGCCAGACGCTGGCGGTGGTCGGCGAGTCCGGCTCGGGCAAGTCGACGCTGGCGCGCGCCATCACCGGCCTTCTGCCGCCCGAACAAGGCACCGTCACCTTCGACGGGCGGCCGCTCGCCAACCGGCTTGCCGATCGGCCCAAGGAGGATCTGCGCCAGTTGCAGATGATCTACCAGATGGCCGACGTGGCGATGAACCCGCGCCAGACCGTCGGCACCATCATCGGCCGGCCGCTCGAATTCTATTTTGGTTTGCGCGGCCGCGAGCGCGACAAGCGCGTCGCCGAGCTGCTCGACAAGATCGAGATGGGCAAGGGTTTCATCGACCGCTACCCGGCCGAGCTTTCCGGCGGCCAGAAGCAGCGTGTCTGCATCGCCCGTTCGCTTGCCGCCAAGCCGAAGCTGATCATCTGCGACGAGGTGACCTCGGCGCTCGACCCGCTGGTCGCCAACGGCATCCTGAAGCTGCTGCTCGAGCTGCAGAAGGAGGAAAACGTCGCCTATTTGTTCATCACCCACGACCTCGCGACGGTGAAGTCGATCGCCGATTCGATCGCGGTGATGTATCGCGGCGAGGTGGTGCGCTATGGCGCCAAGAGCCAGGTGCTGGCGCCGCCGTTCGATGCCTATACCGACCTTCTCTTGTCCTCAGTCCCCGAAATGGAGATCGGCTGGCTGGAAAAGGCGATCAAGGGACGGCGCATGGCCAGCGCGGGCAATTAGACACACCGGTGGCGCTGAAGACAAAACTTCTGCTGATCATCCTCGACGGCGTGCCTTACCGCAACTGGCGCCGGCTGATGGGCAACCTCGAAGGCTGGGTGCAATCGGGCGAAGCGCGCGTCTGGAAGATGCGTTCCGTGCTGCCGTCGACCTCTGCCTGCTGCTATGCCTCGATCCACACTGGCGTAGCGCCGCAGGTGCATGGCATCTTGACCAACGAGAACCGCTTCCGCGTCGAGCAGCCGGATATCTTCTCCGAGGTCAGCAGGGCCGGCGGCAAGACAGGTGCGGTCACCCATTCCTACTGGTCCGAATTCTTCCGGGCCTATCCGTTCGATCTGGTCGAGGACATGGAGTTCGACGAGCCGGGCGGGCCGATCACCCATGGCCGGTTCCACACCATGACCGGCTACAATGCCCGCAACCAGATGACGCCGAGCGACGTCGACCTGTTCGCGACGCTGACCATGCTGACCAGACGCCACGGCATCGACTACGGCATCCTGCACACCTGCACGCTGGACTCGATGGGCCACCGCTTCGGCCATGACTGCCATGAGATGGACCATGCCGTCTATGCGATGGACGGCATGCTCGCCGCCTTCCTGCCGCGCTGGCGGAAAGCCGGCTACGAGGTCATCGTGACCGCCGATCACGGCCAGACCGATCGCGGCCATCATGGCGGCCACGACGACGAGATGCAGGATTTTGCTCTGTATTATTTCGGACAGGGCAACGGGCCGGAGGCCGACACGCTGCTAGACCAGCTGCAGCTTGCGCCGACGGTGCTTGCGCGCCTCGGCGTCCCGGTGCCCGCGACAATGAAGGCCAGGCCGTTCCTCGACTGAGCGCGCGTCTTCCCTTCTCCCCTTGTGGGAGAAGGTGGATTGTCGCGAAGCGGCAAGACGGATGAGGGGTGTTGGAAGAAACTCGGCGTGAAAATATTGAGGGATTTGAAGCGCTTATTTCTTCGGTGTAGCGATCCGTCCAGCACCCCTCATCCGACCGAGCTTCGCTCGGCCACCTTCTCCCACAGGGGGAGAAGGGAAGAACCTCCCTCTGGCAACACTGCCGCTCTTCGGCTAGCTTTCAGGGAATTTGGGCGGAAAGCGGTGAACCTTTTTGGGCCGATCAGCGACAGAGCAGACAGGAGCCAGGCGGCTCGATCGGCCATGACGGCAGCGACGGAAACCGATCGTGCGCTTGTCGGCCGGGTCGCGAAGGGCGACCGCGCCGCCGTGCGGCTCCTGTTCATGCGCCACCACGCGCGGGTCTACCGTTTCGTGGTGCGCCAGACCGGATCGGAAATGATGGCCGACGATATCGCCAACGAGGTGTTTCTCGAACTCTGGCGCCAGGCGCCCGGCTTCGAGGGGCGCTCGGAAGTCTCGACGTGGCTGCTCGGCATCGCCCGCTTCAAGGCGCTGTCGTCGTTGCGCAAGAAAAAGGAAGACTGGATCGACGACGATGACGCCGCCCAGATCGCCGACGGCGCCGATACGCCGGAAGTCGTCACCATGAAGGAAGACAAGGGCGCCGCGTTGCGGCGCTTCGTCGATGCCTTGCCGGAAGAACACCGAACGGTGATCGACCTTGCCTACTACCACGGACAGTCGGTGAGCGAGATCGGCGAGGTGCTCGGTATCCCGGTCGCCACCGTCAAGACCAGAATGTTCTACGCCCGCAAGAAACTTGGCGAGGCCCTCAAGGCCGCCGGTTACGACAGGGGGTGGCCATGAGCGCCGCTGAAAAGATGTCGCGCCGCGATGAAATGGAAACGCTGCTGCCGTTCTATCTGAATGGCTCGCTGGAAGGTGCAGAGCTCGAAGCCGTCGAGGAATGGCTGGCGACCGACCCGGCAGCGCTTGCCGCACTCGGCGAGGCCGAAGCCGAATTCTCCGGCACCGCTGCATCCAATGAAGCGATCCGTCCGCCGGCCGATGCGCTCAGCCGCTTCGCCCGGGCGCTCGACGCCGAGGCCGGTCCAGCGCGCGCGCCGGCGGCGTCCTGGCTGGCGCAAGCGTGGGGCCGCTTCACGGCAGTTCCCGCCGGCGTTGCCTGGGCTGCGGCCGCGGCTCTGCTGGCGCTTGTTGTGGTGCAGTCGTTTGAGCAGCCTGGCGGCATCGACAGCGATTTCGAAATTGCCGGCCAGCAAGGCGATCTTGCGAAAATGCCGTTCGCGCTGGTCACGTTCAAGCCGGATGCGAAGATAGCCGACATTGTCGCTTTTCTTGGCGAGCACCAGCTGAAGATTGCCGCCGGCCCAACCGCCGAAGGTGTCTTCCGTCTTGGCATCCCGGCCGCGACCGCAGCCGACTATGAAAAAGTGCTCGGCCTGATTGCCGCCCAGCCTTTCGCGGAGGCTGTGGTCGAGGGAAGGAAACCGGTCGATGGCGGCTAGGGCGGTCATCCGATTTGCGGCGCTGCTCGTGGCGGCGATGATAATCGGCGCTGTGCCGGCCTTGGCGCAGACCAATGATCCGAACCTTACGCAGACTGAAATCGATTGCCTCAACCGAGGGGCGACGGCGGCCGACTGCATCAAGCGCGACACAAAGGATGGCAGCGGCGAAAGGCCCGGCGCAGGTCTTGCCGCGACAAATGCCGTGCTTCTTCCCGCGCTGATCGTCGACCTGTTCCCCAATCCGATCGGCGGCGGCCAAGCGCCGCTGCCGACGCCCGATCCGCGCCGCGATCCGGCCAGCGGTGCGTTGCCGCCGCCGGTCCCGCCTGCCGGTGCGACAGCAATACAAGCCGCTGCGGCGGGCGGCCCGATCGTTTCGCCCAGCGATCTCGTCGCGGCCGAGCCGCCGCGCGCCATCGTCGGTGATTTCGTGCCGGACGAGGTGCTGGTGACGGTGGAGGGCGATGCCGTCCAGCAGATCGCCGCCTCCTTTGGCCTCGAGGTGCGCTCGCAGCGCCAGTCTCAGTTGCTCGGCTCCACGCTGGTGCGCTTCGGCATTCCCGATGGCCGTCCGGTCGGCGTCGTGCTGGCGCAGCTTGCCGCCGACGGCCGTGCTTTGCGGCGCGAGCCCAACCATATCTACTCGCTGCAGCAGGCAGCCACCATCGTCAACTATGCCTTCGAGCGCATTGCGCTCGATGCGAAAGGGGCGAGCGGCGAGAACGTGCGCATTGCCGTCGTCGACACCGCCATCGACGACACCAATCCAGCACTCTCCGGCGTCATCGCCGATCAGTTCGACGCCATGCCCGACGTGCCGATCGAGGCGCGCGATCACGGCACCTCGATCGACGGCCTGATCGCCGGCGTCGGCGCGCTCAAAGGCATGGCGCCGGGCGCCAGGATCTACCACGCCCGCGCCTTCGAGGGCGGCAAATCGACGATGGACGTCATCCTTGCGGCGCTCGACTGGGCGGCGGAGCAGGACGTCCGCATCATCAATATGAGCTTCGTCGGCCCGAAGAACGACCTGCTCGGCGTCGCCTGCCGCAATGCTCGCGCCTTGGGCATCGTGCTGGTCGCCGCCGCCGGCAACAACGGACCGAAGGCGCCCTACGGCTATCCGGCCGCCTTCGACGGCGTCATCGCGGTGACCGCCACCGATGCCAAGGACGGGCTGATGCAGCAGGCCAATCGCGGCGCCTACGTCTTCCTCTCCGCTCCCGGCGTCGAGATGGTGGCGCCGAGCGGCGCCGGTTCGGATGTCGTCACCGGCACCTCGTTTGCCGCAGCGATCGTCACCGGCGCGATCGCCAATCTGCTGCATACCGCACCCGACCGTTCCGCCGACTGGGTCGAGAAAGCGCTGGCCGCCACGGCAAGGGATCTCGGCCCCAAGGGACGAGACAATGATTTCGGCTATGGCCTGCTCAATACCAAGGCGGCCGAGGCGGCGAAAGAATAAGTCTCGGGCTTGAAGCATCTGCTTTTATGCACGTCGTTTTCCCAGCCGCTGCATAATTTTCGGCAACAGATATTGGGGTCAAAACTCAATCAGCCGGTTGCCGCAAATGACCGAGATGGGTGGAGTGCGGCCTTGCGCTATGTCGTCTCCATCGCGTGCTAGCCGATGCCTCTGATACCGGCCTCTGACATTGCCAGCTTGAAGGTTTCTGACACGAAAGGAAGATCAAACCCGCTCATGCGCGGGTCGATCCAGACGTTGCGCCCGCGGACCCGCTGCAGATTGACGACATAGGAACCACCGGGTCTGTTCATCCAGAGTCCCGACTTTTCGCGGAACTCATGCGTCGTTTGCTCTCTATCCGTGCCGTCGATGCGGTTGCATGGGTAAAACCAGAAATAGGAGGCGGCATGGCTGCCGTCCTTCCACAGCAGCTCGACTGGAACGAATTGATGCAGGCCGGGCTCCAGTTTCTCGACCACCTCACGGAATTTGCCACTGACGAAGAAGGAGTTGTGCATCATCAGGTCCGCCGGCATGATCTTCCCCCCTCCCACCTTTATCTTCGTGGGCAGGTGGGTGGGATCGATCGGGACGCCCTGGTAGGTGGCCGATTTGTCCACCCACGTTCCATCTTCCAGCCTCGCCGAATTCGTGACCGGATGGAATTCGAACCCGGCCGGGAACACCTTCCGGCGATCGCACCATCGACTGGATCGCCGCGACGTCCGAAGTCCGCGCCCTGGTCGGCGCCGGCGATTTCGGAATAGTTAGAAATTGCTGGCAAGCAAGGTTAGCAACTGCTGGTAATCGTCGGAAGGTCCGCAACCGGGTCGAACTCGGTCGCTCAGAGTGATTGAGTTTGACCACTAGGCCGGTGCGCCGGCGACCGATCCCCTGACCACCAGATCGACCGGCCAGGCTTCGCCGCGGGCGTCAGATATCAGGCGAGTACTGTTGTATCAGACTTGCCTGGAAGCGCTCGACCTCTTCCGCAAGAGTTACCCAATGATGTTGATATCGCTCGAAGATCGACACGGTTGGGGCCGGGAAGTTTGGATCGGCCAATGCGCCAACGGCTACGCCGATCATCGTAGGCAGAGCATCAGGCTTCCAATAGACTGTCGAACCACAGGTCGGGCAAAAATACATGCGTACATTGCGGCCGCTATCGGCAACGCGAATGAACTCCCTTGCAGCTCCCGAAATCGCGACGGTATCAGTCGCATAGAACGCGTTGACGCTGAATGATGTACCGGTTCGCCGTTGGCAAGCTAAACAATGACACGCGGCAACCAATTTTGTTGGCTCTCGCATCATAAGTCTGAGTGCGCCGCATACGCATTGGGCATCGGCCATGAAGAATCCTCCGTCTTTCTCGGTGAAACAACTTTGCGGTGTAGGGGTGAGGCGCAGTTCGAACCGCTGTTGCAGACAGGCAACGCGTAGGACGTGACCCTATCGAGGATCGAGATGCGCAACGCCAACAATGATGCGGCTCACGGAAGCTGTCAACCGCAGCGCATTTCCCGGGCCTTTCTGATGCGTCTCTCGACTACACGGCGATGGCGGTCGATCAGTTCCAGTTCGACCAGGCGAGGCAGATAGCGGGAAGATCGACGCCGTCGCGCGCATTCGCGAGCGACCTTGTCATACTCCCGCAAGACCGCGCAGGTCCCAAAGGGTCGAACTCAGTCGATCGAGTGATCCTTAGCCAGGTGCGCCGGCGACCGATCCCCTGATGACCAGGTCGACCGGCCAGACTTCGCCGCGGGCGCCCTCCTCCAACCCCGAAATCCGCGCCGCCAGCCGCTCGGCGATACGAGCGCCGGCCAAACGGATCGACGAACGCGTCGTCGACAACGGCACCGAAAAATTCTCCGGCTTCAGCCAAGGGAAGACGTCGTCATGGGCGATCAGCGACAGGTCGCCCGGAATGGTCAGGCCGAGATCGCGCACCGCTCGCACGACGCCGAGCGCCATGATCAGGCTGGAGCAGGCGATCGCGGTCGGCGCATCGCTTTGCTCAAGTAAGCGCCTGGCGGCGCGGTAGCCGTTCTCCTCGGTCATGGCGAGGGAACAGACATCGCCTTCGCCAAGCGCCAGACCGCTTGCCGCCAGCGCTCGGCGCACACCACGCTCGCGGTGAATGGCGAAGGTCTCGCGGCCGTCGCCGTTGATCAGCGCCAGCCGCCGGTGACCGAGTTGGACGAGCAACCGTGCCGCCTCGTGGAAGGCGCCCTCATTGTCGATGTCGGTGAAAGGGTAATCGAAATCGAGCCCTTCACTGCGGCCATGGACGATAAAGGGGATGCCGAGCGTGCTGACCAGCGCCACCCGCCGGTCGGCCGGCCTCGGCGAGGAGATGTAGACGGCGTCGACCTGCCGGTTGGCGACGATGCGCCGATAGGTCGTCTCCTGATCGTCGGCATCGGCGGGGGACAGCACCAGGTCGAGTTCGTGCGAACGGGCGTAGTCGCCGAGACCGGAGAGGAATTCGACGAAATGTGGGTCGATGTCGACGGCCGCCCCGGTCGGCAAGACATAACCGATCATCCCGGTCTTGCCGGTAGCCAGCCGACGCGCGCTCGGGTTGGGGCGATAGCCGTGGCGCTTGGCGGCGTCGATCACCCGCCGGCGCGTTTCCTCGTTGACTTCCGGGTAGCCGTTCAGCGCGCGGCTTACCGTCGTCTGCGAAAGCGCCAGCATATGGGAAAGCTGTTTGAGGTTCACCGGAGGCCCTCCAAGCCTCAAAGCGCTTTAACTATGGGTCGCTCGCGCCACGGCGGCGAGCGCTACCGATGCGACGATCATAAGCACCCTTTCTAACCGGTTTGAAGCAAAATTTGCTATTGCAGCGCCCAAAATGGTGCTGCAGCGCACTTTGTTTGCTCTTGCGGTCGTGGAATTAAATCGATTAGTTTACCAGCCTCTTGACTTCTGATTAATTCAGTGGCGTGATTGCAAAGACCAAAGCGCTTTGGAAGACTCTTCGAAAGGTTGCGGTTCCTTTCCGAGTGAGTCACAGTCCTGCTGCGTCGGCGGACGGAATGGAGGTTCCGTCCGGTGCCTGTCACCACTGGGAGGGAATACCAATGAGGAAAATGCTTCTGCTGAGCGCCGCCTTTGTCGCGCTCGCCCTGGGCGCACCGGCGCAAGCCGAACTGAAGTTCAAGCCGGGCGAAGACCCCCGCTTCAACTGGGCGAATTACGAAGAGCTCAAGAAAGTCGACCTCAAGGGCGAGACGCTGTCGATCTTCGGGCCATGGCGCGGCGAGGACGAGGGCCTCATCCGCACCGTTCTCGACTATTTCTCGGAAGCCACCGGCGCCGAGGTCAAATACTCCTCGTCGGAAAATTACGAACAGCAGATCGTCATCGACACGCAGGCCGGCAGCCCGCCCAACATCGCCGTGCTGCCGCAGCCGGGCCTGATCCAGGATCTGGCGTCCAAGGGCCTGCTGACGCCGCTCGGCGACGACACCGCCAACTGGATCAAGGACAATTACGGCGCCGGCGAGTCATGGGTCGATCTCGGCACCTTCAAGGACAAGGATGGCAAGCCGGGCTTTTTCGCCTTCCCCTACAAGGCCGACGTGAAATCGCTGGTCTGGTACTCGCCGGACAATTTCGAGGAAGCCGACTACGAGGTGCCGAAGACGCAGGAAGAGCTCGCCGAGCTCGAAAAGCAGATCATCGCCGACGGCGGCACGCCATGGTGCATCGGGCTCGGTTCTGGCGGCGCCACCGGCTGGCCGGCGACCGACTGGGTCGAGGACATCATGCTGCGCACCCAGACGCCCGAGACCTACGACAAGTGGGTGAAGAACGAGATTCCGTTCAACGACCCCGCGGTGGTCAACGCCATCGACATTTTCGGCAAGATCGCGACCGACGACAAGATGGTCGACGGCGGCGCCAAGGCGGTGGCGGCGACCGATTTTCGCGACAGCCCGAAAGGCCTGTTCTCGGTGCCGCCGAAATGCTATTTGCACCACCAGGCGTCGTTCATCCCGACCTTCTTCCCGGAAGGCACCGAGATCGGCCAGGACGCCGACTTCTTCTACTTCCCACCTTACGCTGCCAAGCCCGACCTCGGCACACCGGTGCTCGGCGCCGGCACGCTTGCCATGATCACCAAGGATAGCAAGAGTGCCCGCGCGTTCATCGAATTCCTGAAGATGCCGCTCGCCCATGAGATCTGGATGGCCCAGGGCGGCTTTGTGACGCCGTTCAAGTCGGTCAACAAGGACGCCTATGCCAGCGACGCGCTGAAGAAGCAGGGCGAAATCCTCGCCGAGGCCTCGACCTTCCGCTTCGACGGGTCCGATCTGATGCCGGGCAAGATCGGCGCCGGCGCCTTCTGGACCGGCATGATCGATCTCGTCGGCGGCAAGTCCGCCCAGGATGTCGCCACCGACATCCAGAAGAGCTGGGACGCGATCAAGTAGGCGGTCCCGGCTGAACGTCCGATCCTGCATGGATCCGGGCCTCGATGGCCCGGATCCGACCGGCGGCCCGCACAGCAGCAATTTTTATGAGCACATTCCGGCATGACGCGCGACCAGCAAGTGCAAAACCCTGCCTTGCATCCGATCGCGTTCCAAATAACTGAATCGGCCTGTGATCGCATCGCCAAAGTCATTCCCGACTGGCGGATCATGCGCAGAGGGAGGGACCCGTGGCGGCTCAGATTTTCTCGGCCATATTCGTCATCGTCGTCGGCGTCGGCGGCTGCGTCGCCTATTTCTGGGGCGCCAACAAGCTGGTGGACATCATCTTCCCGTCGCGCGGCGTTGCAGGTGCGGCGGCCATCGACAATCTGCGCCGGCAGGGGATGATCCGGCCGTGGCTGTTCGTCGGCCCGGCCATGATCATCCTCACCATCTACCTGATCTACCCGGTCGTGGAGACGCTGAGGCTGTCGTTCCTCGATCGCGGTGGCGCCAATTTCGTCGGCTTCGCCAATTATGAATGGGCGTTCGGCGACCGCGAATTCCGCACCTCCATCCTCAACAACATCATCTGGCTGGCGGTCGTGCCTGCCGCCTGCACCTTCCTCGGGCTGATCATCGCCGTCCTCACCGACAAGATCTGGTGGGGCACCATCGCCAAGAGCCTCATCTTCCTGCCGCTGGCCATCTCGTTCGTCGGCGCCAGCGTCATCTGGAAATTCATCTACGAGTACCGCGGTGCTGGCCAGACGCAGATCGGCCTGCTCAACGCCATCATCCAATATTTCGGCGGCCAGCCGCAGGTCTGGATATCGCTGCCGTTCTGGAACAATTTCTTCCTGATGATCATCCTGATCTGGATCCAGACCGGCTTTGCGATGGTCATCCTGTCCTCTGCCTTGCGGGGCATTCCCGAGGAGACGCTGGAGGCGGCCGTCATCGACGGCGCCAATCCGTTCCAGATCTTCTGGAAGATCATGGTGCCGCAGATCTGGGGAACGATCGCCGTTGTCTGGACCACCATCACCATCCTGGTGCTGAAGGTGTTCGACATCGTGCTGACGATGACCAACGGCCAATGGAACAGCCAGGTGCTGGCCAATCTGATGTTCGACTGGATGTTCCGCGGCGGCGGCGATTTCGGCCGTGGCGCCACCATCGCCATCATCATCATGATCGCGGTCATTCCGATCATGATCTGGAACATCCGCCAGGCCAACAAAGAGACGGGAGGACATTGAGATGGCCGTCTCGACCGGAAAGTCCTTTGCCAGCCGTTTCGGCGTCCATATCGCGGTCTTCCTCTTCGTCGCGATCTGGACGATCCCGACGCTCGGCATTCTCGTCTCGTCGCTGCGCGACAAGGACCAGATCATCGCCTCGGGCTGGTGGAACTCGTTCGCCAGTTCCACGCAGACGGAAGCGGGGCGGCTGCCACCCGCCTCGGCGCAAGTCGAGAAGGACGGCAAGTTCGTCCTCGAGGGCAACATCTTCGGCGATGATCCGGCCCGCGACATCAGCGCCTTTGGCGTCAAGTCGTCGGCGCCGACGCAATATCCCGCCGGCACGACAGCCGATCTCGGCGACGGCGAGACCTTGCAGCTCAACCCCGACGGTAGTTTCGTCATGACCTCGACCAAGCCGTTCGAGGGCGAGCGTGGCCAGCGCGTCTACTACGCCTCGTCGGCGCCACCGAAATTCACCACCGACAATTACAATACGGTGCTGTTTTCGGAGGGCATCGGCCGCTCCTTCATGAATTCGCTGACCGTCACCATTCCGGCGACCGTCATCCCGATCCTGATCGCGGCGTTCGCGGCCTATGCGCTGGCCTGGATGCGCTTTCCCGGCCGGGCGTTGCTCATAGCGGTGATCATCGGGCTCCTGGTCGTGCCGCTGCAGATGTCGTTGATCCCGCTGCTGAAGCTTTACAACGGCGTCGGCAGCTTCTTCGGCGTGCCGTCGAAAACCTATCTCGGCATCTGGCTGGCGCATACCGGCTTCGGCCTGCCCTTCGCCATCTATCTCTTGAGAAGCTACATTGCCGGCCTGCCACGAGAAATCATGGAATCGGCGCGCATCGACGGCGCCAGCGATTTCGAGATCTTCGTCAAGATCGTGCTGCCGCTGTCGTTCCCGGTGCTGGCCTCTTTCGCCATCTTCCAGTTCCTGTGGGTGTGGAACGATCTGCTGGTCGCGATGGTTTTCCTCGGCACCGAGGGCGACCAGATCGTGCTGACCGCCAAGCTCAACGCGCTGCTCGGCTCGCGCGGCGGCGATTGGGAGATCCTGACGACATCGGCCTTCATCACCATTGTCGTGCCGCTGATCGTGTTCTTCTCGCTGCAGCGCTATTTCGTCCGCGGGCTGCTCGCCGGCTCGGTGAAGGGAGGTTGAGATCATGCAATCCGCTGTGAAAGCGACGTTGAGCCCCGACCTCGCCGTCGACCGCGACTGGTGGCGAGGTGCCGTGATCTACCAGATCTATCCGCGCAGCTATCAGGACTCGAACGGCGACGGCATCGGCGACCTCAGGGGCATCATCGGCAGGCTGCCCTATATCGCGGCGCTCGGCGTCGATGCCATCTGGATCTCGCCGTTCTTCAAGTCGCCGATGAAGGATTTCGGCTACGACGTGTCCGACTATTGCGACGTCGATCCGATGTTCGGCACGCTGGCCGATTTCGACGCCCTGACCGCCGAGGCGCACAGGCTCGGGCTCAAGGTGATGATCGACGAGGTGCTGTCGCATACGGCCGACATCCATCCATGGTTCAAGGAAAGCCGCTCGAGCCGCACTAACCCGAAGGCGGACTGGTATGTCTGGGCCGACGCCAGGCCCGACGGCACGCCACCCAACAACTGGCTGTCGATCTTCGGCGGTTCGGCCTGGCAGTGGGACACCAGCCGCCAGCAATATTACCTGCATAATTTCCTGGCCGAGCAGCCCGATCTCAACTTCCACAGCCGCGCAGTCCAGGACGCGCTGCTCGATGTCACCCGCTTCTGGCTGGAGCGCGGCGTCGACGGTTTCCGCCTCGACACCATCAATTTCTACTTCCACAGCCAGGGCCTGGAGGACAATCCGCCGCTGCCGCCCGAACAGCGCAACGACCAGACCGCTCCTTCCGTCAACCCCTACAACTACCAGGACCATCTCTACGACAAGAGCCGCCCCGAAAACCTCGGCTTTCTCGAACGCTTCCGCGCCCTGCTCGACGAATATCCGGCGACGGCGGCGGTCGGCGAAGTCGGCGATTCGCAGCGCGGACTGGAGGTGGTGGCGGCTTATACCGCCGGCAGCAAGCGCGTGCACATGTGCTATTCGTTCGACTTCCTGGCGCCTGAAAAGATCAGCGCGGCAAAGGTGCGTTCGGTGCTGGAAGCCTTTGGCGAGGTCGCCAGAGACGGCTGGTCGTGCTGGGCCTTCTCCAACCACGACGTGATGCGCACTGCCTCGCGCTGGGCGGGCGGCGAGGCCGACCAGACCGCTTATCTCAAGGTGATCTCGGCGCTGCTGATGTCGCTGCGCGGCTCGATCTGCATCTATCAGGGCGAGGAGCTTGGGCTCGGCGAGGCCGAGCTGCAATTCGAGGACCTGCAGGACCCCTACGGCATCCGGTTCTGGCCGGAATTCAAGGGCCGCGACGGCTGCCGCACGCCGATGGTCTGGAATGGCGCCGACGGCAATGGCGGCTTCTCCACGGCAAAGCCCTGGCTGCCCGTGCCTGCCAAGCACCTTTCGCAGGCGGTCGATGTGCAGCAGGGCGACGACAGCTCGCTACTGGAACACTACCGGCGCTTTCTCGCTTTCCGCCGCCTGCATCCGGCGCTGGCCAAGGGCGACATCGAGTTCATCGAAAGCCAGGGCGATACGGTCGCCTTCACGCGCCGCCAGGGCAATGAGCAGATCGTCTGCGCCTTCAATCTCGGCAGCCGACCGGCCGAAGTCGATCTCGGCGGACGCTCGCTGCAGCCCTTGCCGGGGCACGGGTTTTCGGGACAGACTGACGCCCGCTTTATCCGCCTCGGCGGCTACGGCGCCTGGTTCGGGCGTATCGATTGAATTTGCAGTTCACTGGAGGGAACCCATGGCCGATGTCACGCTAAGGCAAGTGAAGAAATCATACGGCAATCTCAACATTCTCCACGGCATCGACCTCGACATAAAGTCGGGCGAGTTCATCGTCTTCGTCGGCCCTTCGGGCTGTGGCAAGTCGACCTTGCTGCGGTCGATCGCCGGGCTTGAGGAAATCACCTCCGGCGAGCTCAAGATCGCCGGCGAGGTGGTGAACGACGTGCCGCCGTCGAAGCGCGGCATCGCCATGGTGTTCCAGTCCTATGCGCTCTATCCGCACATGACCGTCTACGACAACATGGCGTTCTCGATGAAGATCGGCAAGGAGAGCAAGGCCGAGATCGACAAGCGAGTGCGCCAGGCGGCGGAAATCCTGCAGCTGACCAAATATCTCGACCGCCTGCCCAAGGCGATGTCGGGCGGCCAGCGCCAGCGCGTCGCCATCGGCCGCGCGATCGTGCGCAACCCCAAGGTCTTCCTGTTCGACGAGCCGCTGTCGAACCTCGACGCGGCCCTGCGCGTCGCCACCCGCATCGAGATCGCCAAGCTCAAGGAATCGATGCCTGCTACAACGATGATCTACGTCACCCACGACCAGGTCGAGGCGATGACGCTGGCCGACCGCATCGTGGTGCTCAAGGAGGGCCATATCGAGCAGGTCGGCACGCCGATGGAGCTCTACAAGAGACCCGGCAATCTGTTCGTCGCCCAGTTCATCGGCTCGCCGGCCATGAACATCCTGCCGGCCACGATCGACAAATCAGGCAACCCGACCATCGTCAGCCATGTCGGCGGCCGCAAGGCGACGGTGCCGATCGCCACGCCGGCCTCGGCGACGGGCGCTTCGGTGAGCTTCGGCGTGCGGCCGGAGGATCTGACGATCGCCACCGGCGCCGATTATCTTTTCGAGGGAACAGTGGACTATGTCGAGCAGCTCGGCGAGGTCCAGCTCGTCTATGTCGACATCGGCCGCGCCGACCTGCCGCTGGTGACCAAGCTGCCAGGCAATGTCGAGGTCAAGCGCGGCGCTGCGCTGCGGTTGAATGCCGATGCCGGCGACCTGCATATTTTCGATGCCGACGGACATTCATTCACGCTCCACAAAGCGGAAGCAAAGGCAGCCTGAGAGCGGCAGCCGAACTGATGGAGTTTGGTGACCCAAAAACAAGAGCGGCGGGGGAAACCCCCCGCGGGTGTGGGGTGGGGGGGCGGTTTTATCGGCCCGGGGGGGCCGGGGGGGCGCCAAAAAGACGGGGCAACCAGTTAAAGGGGGGGCCGGGGTTGGCGGTAAAAGGCA
>NZ_JBVVQE010000053.1:0-50319 GCF_055811435.1 Mesorhizobium sp. WSM4837 | reverse complement strand
TGCCTGCTGCCAGACGATCAGATCCCTGTAGGACTCGATTTTCGCCATTACGTGCCGCCCCCTACTGCCCTACTGCCCTACTGCCCTACTGCCCTACTGCCCTACTGCCCTACTCCCCTACTCCCCTACTCCGAGCATCATGCCCTACCAATCCCCAATCTCCCCCGGCCGCTCCTGGTATGAGGACACGGCCGGGCCGCGGCCCGAATACAAGGCGCTTGACGGTGACCTGAGGTGCGACGTCGTCGTCGTTGGCGGCGGTTTTACCGGCCTGTCGGCGGCGGTGCACCTCGCCAGGGCCGGCAGCAATGTCGTGCTGGTCGAAGCGCATCGTTTCGGCGACGGCGCATCGGGCCGCAATGGCGGCCAGCTCGGCACCGGTCAGCGCGCCTGGGCCGAGGAGCTCGAAGCGGAATACGGCTTTTCCCGGGCCAAGGCGCTGTTCGACCTCGCCGAAGAGGCCAAGGCGCATCTCCTCGAATTCGCCGCCGTCAACAAGATCGAGATCGACTACATGCAAGGCCAGATGTCGGTGGCGCACAAGCAGCGCTATGTCGATGACTACAAGGCGCATGCCGAGATCATGGCGAACCGCTTCGGCTATCCACACATCAGCTTCATGGACGCCAGGGAGACGGCGGAGCGGTTGGGCTCGGCGCGCTATTTCGGCGGCACCCGCGACACCGGCACCGGGCACATCCATCCGCTGAAGCTGGTGATCGGCACGGCAAACGTGGCGGCGCAGGCGGGCGCGCTGCTGTTCGAGCAGACGCCGGCGACCGCCATCGCGTCCGTTGGCGGCAAGGTCAGGGTCACGACGCCGAAAGGCACGATATCAGCCGAGAAATGTCTGATCGGCGTCAACGCCCATGGCGGCACGCTCGAGCCGATCAGTGCCGCGCATATCATGCCGATCGGCTCCTTCATCGGCGCGACGGTGCCGCTTGCGGATTCAAACGTGTTGCCGGGCGGTGAGGCGGTCGACGATTCCCGCTTCGTCGTGCGCTACTTCCGCAAATCGACGGATGGGCGTCTGCTTTTCGGCGGGCGCGAGATCTACGCGGTCAACGATCCGAAAGACATCCATGTCCACATCCGCCGGCAGATCGCCGAGCTTTACCCTGACCTCAGCGATGTCGAGATCACTCATGGCTGGGGCGGCTATGTCGGCATCACGATGCCGAGAAAACCGTTCGTGCGGGAGGTGATGCCCAATGTGATCTCGGTCGGCGGCTATTCCGGCCACGGCGTCATGCTGTCGAACTTTTTCGGCAAGCTCTATGCCGAAACCGTCGCCGGCAACCGGGACCGGCTGAGGCTGATCGAGGACCTGAACATCCCGGCCTTTCCCGGTGGCCGGCGCTTGCGCGCGCCTCTGATGTTTCTTGCGCTCAACTGGTATGCTTTGAGGGACCGCATATAACCACAGGTTGCAAAATCCCTTGCAAGTTGAAGAATCGATCGTAAAGGTGCAGAATCCGCCCCGCAAGGGCGCAGTGATGCCACAATCGCCGGCAAAGGATGCCGGTTCTGGGCAGTCGAAGGGGGATTTTGCGGGCCTGCCCGCGTTGGATTGGGACCGATGCCGACCAGATGCCGGTTCCCGGCACAGGTCGTAAGAACGTTGGCCCGCAAATGGAGGTTGTAAGAGTGAGAGAGCCCTTCAGTTTCGGCGCGCCGGAACGACGGCGCTTTGCGATGCAGTTTGGCTACGACATGCAGCCCAGGTTCTGGAGGCAAATCCGGTCGAACCTGCATCTGGTCATCGCCGCGTTTGGTACAGCAGCGCTGCTTGGCGTGGCAGCGATGGCGCTATGGCTGGCATTGCCGGCCACTGAGAGACAAGCGGTCGCGAGTCCCGAGCAGATCGTTTCCAGCATTCCGGTGAAAACGACACGGATCGTGCCGGCCGCGGCGCAGCAGGCTGCGAGCAAGACCGATGCGATTTCGTCGGCGGTAGTTGCAGCGAAGGCCGAGATAGCGGCGCTGGCGCCCAATGATCCCCGCTGGACAGGATCGGGACCGAAGACCACATCCGGCCAAACGGGGGGCGGCCAGACGGCGGGCGGCCAGACGGCGGGCCAGGCTGAAAAAGCAGACAAGCCGTCCACCGCGGCGGCATTCGCCGATCCGGCAGCGAAAACCAAAGTGGCAGCATTGATTGCCAAAGTCGCTGCTCCCGCCAAGGCGGCGACGGACGGTGCGCCAACCGCCGCCATCTCGACCCCGAAGCCGCTGCCGGCCGCGACACAGAAGGATGGCGCCCAGGCCAAAGTCGAGGCCAAGCAAGCAAGCGCGGCAGGACGTATCCTCAGGGGCGTCACCATGCGCACCGGTCCGAAGAACAGTGCGGCCGCCATCGTCACCATTCCGGCCAAGACCTCGGTTCAGGTGATGGGCTGCAAGAAATGGTGCCAGATCGTCTTCAACGGCAAACGCGGCTGGATCTACAAGAGCTTCGTCAAGACCGGCGCGTAGCATCGGTCAGGCCGTTCTTTGACGTTGCCCACGGCACATTTGGCTGCCGCAATCAGCCGCCCGCGTGCGAGGGACGGTCAGGTCAAACTTGAAACCGACAGGGCCGGACGGCTCAGATGCACCGTCCGCCGTCGATCTCCAGCGCCACGCCAGTGATGAAGGCCGCCTCGTCCGACGCCAGCCATAGCGCCGCGTTGGCTATGTCGAGCGGCGTCGAAAGCCGGCCAAGTGGGATCGACGCGCGGAATTTCTCGCGGATTTCGGGCGTGTCGGCGCCCCTGAATTTTTCCAGCATGCCGGTCTCGCCGGCGACCGGGCACAGGCAGTTGACGCGGATGTTCTTCGGCGCGAGTTCCACCGCCATGGATTTGGTCGCGGTGATCGCCCAGCCCTTCGACGCATTGTACCAGGTGAGGCCGGGCCGTGGCCTGATGCCGGCGGTCGAGGCCGTGGTCAGGATGACGCCGCCGCCTTGCCTAGCCATCACCGGCACGACCGCCAGGGCGGCGTGGTAGATCGCCTTCATGTTGACGGCCGTGATCAGATCGAAGGTCGCATCGTCGACCTCGAGCATATCGCCGTTGCGATGGGTGTAGCCGGCATTGTTGACCATGATGTCGATGCGGCCAAAGGCACTCTTTGCGGCATAGACCATCTCGTCGAACTCGGAACGGGTCGAGACGTCCGTCTGGGTCCAGATCGCCGCCCGGCCGATCTCGTTGGCGACGCGTTCGGCGCCCTTGGCGTTGAGGTCGGCGACAACGATTTTGGCGCCCTCCTCGGCAAAACGCTTGGCCATGCCCTCGCCGAAGCCTGACGCGGCACCGGTGATGATGGCAACTTTGTTTTCCAGGCGCATGGCTTTCTCACTCATGATTGAAGACTCCCCGCTCCGGCAGCCTCCGGCAATGGTCGCCGAAAGAGACTCTCGATTTCTCCTTTGGCTTTCGCCTCGATCCCGCTCTATGCTGCATCTGCGAAGGCCTCCCGGAACCACCTCGCCGACAAGCGTCCGGGTTGCGCCAGTGTCAAGGGCACACCTCAGAACAATCGGCACACGTCCGATTGGCCCCGGGGATGTGACGCCGTGTCACTGGAAAATCTAAATCGATTAGATTATATCCACGCGTACACCAGCGAGCGGCGTCAGAGCGGACAGACCATGACCAGCCAGATCATTCCCGTCGACCCTTTCGACTTCATCATCTTCGGCGGCACCGGCGATCTGTCGGAACGCAAGCTTTTGCCGTCACTCTATCATCGCCAGCGCGGCCATCAGTTTTCCGAACCGACGCGCATCATCGGCACGTCGCGCTCGAAAATGACCGACGAGGAATTCCAGGCTTTCGCCAGGCAGGCGATTTCCGACCATGTGAAACCGGCCGATATCGACGCCGCGGAATTGGAGACGTTCCTTGCCCGGCTTTCCTACGTCTCGGCTGACGCGACGACCGGCGCGGGCTTCGACAAATTGAAGACGGCGATCGGCGACAGCGAATGCATCCGCGCCTTCTACCTGGCGGTTGCGCCGGCGCTGTTCGGCGACATCTCGCACAAGCTGAAAGAGAACGGGCTGATCACGCCGAACTCGCGCATCGTGCTGGAGAAGCCGATCGGGCGCGATCTCGCCTCGGCGCGCCAGCTCAACGATTTGGTCGGCGACGATTTCCATGAAAGCCAGATTTTCCGCATCGATCACTATCTCGGCAAGGAAACGGTGCAGAATCTGATGGCGCTGCGCTTTGCCAATGCGCTCTACGAGCCGCTGTGGAATTCCGCCAATGTCGATCATGTGCAGATCACCGTGGCCGAGACCGTCGGCCTCGAAGACCGCGTCACCTATTACGACAAGGCGGGCGCGCTGCGCGACATGGTGCAGAACCACATGCTGCAGCTTCTCTGCCTCGTCGCCATGGAGGCGCCGTCGTCGATGGACGCCGACGCCGTGCGCGACGAAAAGCTGAAGGTTCTGCGCGCGCTGAAACGCATCAACGGCAATGAAGCGCCCAAGCACACGGTACGCGGCCAGTACCGTGCCGGGGCCTCGGCCGGCGGGCCGGTGAAAGGCTATGTCGAGGAGCTCGGCAAGAACAGCAACACCGAGACCTTCGTTGCGCTCAAGGCCGAAATCGGCAACTGGCGCTGGGCCGGCGTGCCGTTCTACCTCAGGACGGGCAAGCGGCTGGCGACACGCGTCTCGGAGATCGTCATCGAATTCAAGCCGATCCCGCACTCGATCTTCGGCGACAGCGCCGGGCCGATCTCGGCCAACCAGCTGGTCATCCGGCTGCAGCCCGACGAAGGGGTCAAGCAGTTCATCATGATCAAGGATCCGGGGCCTGGCGGCATGCGGCTGCGCCAGATCCCGCTCGATATGAGCTTCGCGCAATCCTTCGACGGCCGCGCCCCCGACGCCTATGAGCGACTGATCATGGACGTCATCCGTGGCAACCAGACGCTGTTCATGCGCCGCGACGAGGTCGAGGCGGCGTGGAAATGGATCGACCCGATCCAGGACGCATGGGAAGGCGCCAGGCAGGAGGCGCAGGGCTATACCGCCGGCACATGGGGCCCCTCCGCCTCGATTGCGCTGATCGAACGCGACGGGCGGACATGGCACGAGAGCAATTGAACGGCGCCGCCTACAACTGGCACGCATTTGCCGAACGCCAAGACCTGGCGGCTGCACTTGCCGGCCACGTCGCAGGCCGCCTAACCAATGCGATCGCTGAGCGCGGCACGGCATTGCTCGCCGTTTCCGGCGGCACGACGCCGGCGAAATTTTTCGCATCGCTTTCGAGCATCCCGATCGCCTGGAACAAGGTCACGGTGACGCTGGTCGACGAGCGTTGCGTGCCGGTCTCCTCGCCGCGCTCCAACGCCGGGCTGGTCGCCGCCAATCTTTTGCAACACGCCGCCGCAGCCGCACGTTTCGTGCCGCTCTACCAAGAGGCAGAAAGCGTCGGCAACACATCGGAGGCCGATAGTAGGATGTTGCGGTCGCTGCCCTGGCCGCTCGATGTGGTCGTGCTTGGCATGGGAACCGATGGCCATACCGCGTCGTTTTTCCCTGATGCCGACAATCTGGAAACACTGCTCGACCCGTCGTCGGAAAGGGTCGTGCTCCCGGTTCACGCGACAAGCGCCGGCGAGCCGCGCCTGACGCTGTCGCTGGCGCGGATCGTCAGTGCCGGCTTCATCGCGCTGCACATCGAGGGCGAGGACAAGCGCACGGCATTCGAAAGCGCGATGGCATCGGAAACGCGAAAGCCCATTCGCGCCGTGCTCGACGCAGCCGAGAGACCCGTACAGGTTTTCTGGGCACCCTGATTTCAACTTGCCAAGGGGTCCCGCACGGACCGTGTTTGCGGGACCTCGCCTGAAAGGACCGACGCCATGACCGCGAGACGCGACATCGAAGCCATCACCGAGCGCATCCGCCAACGCTCCAGACCGGGGCGCGAGGCCTATCTCGGCCGCATCGCCGAGGCATCGAGCCGCACCGCCAACCGGGCCGTGCTGTCCTGCGGCAACCTCGCCCACGGCTTTGCCGTGTGCAGCCCTTCGGAAAAGCTGGCATTGGGCGGCGACCGCGTGCCGAACCTCGGCATCATCACCTCCTATAACGACATGCTGTCGGCGCATCAGCCTTTCGAGACATTTCCGGCGCTGATCAAGGACGCGGCGCGCGAGGCCGGCGGCATTGCCCAGGTCGCCGGCGGCGTGCCGGCAATGTGCGACGGCGTCACCCAGGGCCAGCCCGGCATGGAGCTGTCGCTGTTCTCGCGCGACGTGATCGCCATGGCGGCGGCGATCGGCCTGTCGCACAACATGTTCGACGCCGCCGTCCATCTCGGCGTCTGCGACAAGATCGTGCCGGGGCTGGTGATCGCGGCGCTGACCTTCGGCCATCTGCCGGCGGTGTTCATCCCGGCCGGACCGATGACGACGGGCCTGCCCAATGACGAGAAGGCCAAGGTCCGCCAGCTCTATGCCGAAGGCAAGGCAGGACGGGCCGAACTGCTCGAGGCCGAGTCCAAATCCTATCACGGGCCGGGAACCTGCACCTTCTACGGCACGGCGAACTCCAACCAGATGCTGATGGAGATCATGGGCCTGCACACGCCGGGCGCCTCCTTCGTCAACCCCGGCACGCCGTTGCGCGACGCGCTGACCCGGGAGGCGACGAAGCGGGCGCTGGCGATCACCGCGCTCGGCAACGCTTACACGCCGGTCGGCCGGATGATCGACGAGCGCTCGTTCGTCAACGGCATCGTCGGCCTGCACGCCACCGGCGGATCGACCAATCACACCATCCACCTGATCGCCATGGCCGCCGCGGCCGGCATCGCCATTACCTGGCAGGATATTTCGGACCTTTCGGAAGCCGTGCCGCTGCTGGCGCGGGTCTATCCGAACGGCCTTGCCGACGTGAACCATTTCCACGCAGCCGGCGGGCTCGGCTTCCTGATCCGCGAACTGCTCGACGAGGGAATATTGCACGAGGACGTCCAGACGGTTTGGGGCGAAGGGCTGCGGCCATATGCGGTCGAGGCCAAGCTCGGCGCCGATGGCGGCGTGGTGCGCGAGGCCTCGCCCCGCGAAAGCGGCGACGAGAAGGTGCTGGCGCCGTTCAAGAAGGCGTTCCAGCCGACGGGCGGGCTGAAAATGCTGTCAGGCAATCTCGGCCACGCCGTCATCAAGACTTCCGCCGTGAAACCGGAACGGCGCATCATCGAGGCGCCTGCCAAGGTTTTCGACAGCCAGCAAGGGCTCAACGAGGCGTTCAAGGCCGGCACGTTGACCGGCGATTTCATCGCCGTCATCCGCTTCCAGGGGCCGAAAGCCAACGGCATGCCGGAGTTGCACAAGCTGACTACCGTGCTCGGCGTCCTGCAGGATCGCGGCCAGCATGTGGCGCTGGTCACCGACGGGCGCATGTCGGGCGCGAGCGGCAAGGTGCCGGCGGCGATCCATGTGACGCCGGAGGCGGTCGAGGACGGGCCGATCGCCAGGATCCATGACGGCGACATCATCAGGCTCGACGCCGACGCCGGTACGCTGGAAGTCTTGGTGCCGGCAGGCGATTTCGCGCTGCGCCGGGCAGCGGACAGCGATCTTGTCGGCAATGAATTCGGTTTTGGCCGCGAGCTTTTCGCCGGGTTGCGGCAAATGGTCGGCCGTGCCGACCACGGCGCCAGCGCATTCGGAAACAACGTGGCGGAATTCGCGCTGCAGTGAAAAGGGCGGCGGGGATGTCTCCAAGGCGGGAAGCGTCGCCATCGTCTGGAGGGGCTCTTGAAGACGGTCGCGGCCATCGTGCTGTCGCCGCTCACCGGCTTCGTGCTGGCTCTGGTGCTGATACTCACCGTCTCCTGGATTTCGTCCGCCAGACGCCCTTCGCCGTCGACAATACCTTCCGCACCCTGCAATTCGTCTCAGCCTCGCTCTATTCGCTCGGCCATGGCGGCAATGATGCGCAAAAGACGATGGGCATCATCGCGGTGCTGCTCTACTCGCAGGGCATGCTCGGGGGCGAGTTCTACGTGCCCTTCTGGGTGGTGATCACCTGGAGGCAATGCTGGCGCTAGGCACGCTGTTTTGGCGGCTGGCGCATCGTCCACACGATGGGCTCGAAGATCACCCGGCTCAATCCGATGCAGGGTTTCTGCGCCGAGACCGGCGACGCGATCACGCTGTTCGGCGCGACGCTGGCTCGGCATCCCGGTCTCCACCACGCACACCATCACCGGCGTGATCGTCGGCGTCGGAGCGGCACGGCGCACCTCTGCCTCCGCTCGGACATAGCCGGCTCGATCGTGATCGCCTGGGTCATCACCATGCCCTCTACGGCGCTGATTGCTGCTTGCTGTTATGGAATCGTGGCACTCTTCAGTTAATGCGGAGCCCGGAAGTTTGACTGACGATCGCGAAGGTCGACTGCTGCCGCTGCTCGAAGATCAGCTTTGGAGAAGCGGTCAGAATGTCGCGAAATGGCGCGACCTGCTCGTTCTGGCAGATGAGCCGAACAGCAGCGTCGCCGCGTGACGTTCGCGACATTCGCATCGCGGCCGCTTCAACGGCTTGATGTCGCCTTATTTGGTGTTGGAGCAAGCTATCGTGCTAAGATCGCTGGTCGGCACCGTGCTACCTCCAAGGCAACGCGGCTGCAAGTGCCGGTTCGTACGCATGAGTATGCTGCCAAGCTGACCGCAGAAGACAATGCATAGATTTTCTTGCCGCAGATTCTCGCAAAAGCAAGGGGACGTTCATGAGCGCAAGTGGCCGATATCTCCGGAGCCTGATGGCCTGCATGCTTGCCTGTGTCTTCTGGGTGGATACCGTTTCAGCGCAGTCGAATAACGCCGGCTGTACGTTCAGACTGGTAGCAGGGACGTCCCGACAAATTCTGAGATGCCGGCAAGGCCTTACCATCATTGCGGAAGATGGCGCTCGTTTTGCACTGGTGGACCGTGATCGAAATGGTAGTGCCGATGCGGTCAGATTACGGCGCAAGGCGCTGTTCCTCGATGCTCCAGCCGGCAGGGTCCGGGGTGGCTTCGCTGTCGTCACCCCGCAGGCGATCGCGGCGGTGCGAGGTACAAAATGGGCAGTTGACGTTGCCCGAGGCAAGACTTCTGTCTTCGTCGTCAAAGGTCGCGTCGCCGTGCAAAGGCCGGCGTCCAATGCTGGCGTAGTCCTCGGGCCGGGTGAAGGCGTCGATGTGGAAGCCGGAACAGGCACACTGACGGTCAAGCGCTGGCCCGCCGCACGTGTTTCGGCATTGATGGCGCGTTTCGGTCAGTAAGCTAAATGAGCGGGCGAGCGCTTCAGACGCTGATCGCGCTCGTCCTGGCGGGTCTTTGGGGGGCCGGGCTTGGCTTTGCGCACTGGCGCGGCAACATGTGGGGCCTCGATCGCGTCGAAGCAACGATGACGGATCTTCGAACGCTTGTTCGGGGAACCACAACGCCGCCGGAGCTGATTACCATTGTCGCGATAGACGACGAAGCGGTCCGAAACGAGGGCCGCTATCCCCTCAGCCGCGCCACGCTTGCCCGGATTGTCGACACGATAGCTCGCTTTGGGCCGAAAGCCATTGCGGTCGACCTGCTGCTGGTTGATCCCGGGACAAAAGATGATGATGAGGCGCTCGCGCGTTCGCTGCGTGGAACTTCAAGCGTAATCGCTGCTGCAGCGGTCTACTCGGGAGGTAAACAATCGATTGCAGTCGAGGGCGATGGCCCTCTCGCCCGAGTGCCGAATGCCAACCGGTTTTTGTGGCCCCTGAAAGCGTTCTCGGATATCGCCGCGGTCGGCGTCGTGAATGTGGTTACCGACTGGACGGGAACGCCTCGGTTCGTCCCGTTGCTGTTTCGGGCCGGAGATCGGACGGAAGCGTCTTTCTCCCTGCGCGTTGCCGCCATGGCGGTGGGAGAGGATCCGGGAATAGCGCCCGACTATCTATCTCTGGGCCGACAGCGGATTCGGACGGACATTGGTCACATACTCCCTCTGACATTCTATGGCCCCCGCGGCACGATCCGCACGATCAGCGCCACGACGGTGCTGGGGGGCCAAGTCGATGGCGGCATTATTCGGGATCGAATTGTTGTGATCGGAGCAACTGCAACCGGCGCCGGCGATGTTTTCCCGACACCGTTTGATCCCGTGCTCCCAGGCGTCGAGGTCATGTCGACGGCCATTGCCCATCTGATGACCGGCGACGGCATAGTGCGAGATCAGTACGTTCGCCTTGCAGATGCCGGCTTTGCGGTGGTGCTGCCGGTGGTTCTTGTGGGGCTGTTGGCATGGCGTCGCAATGCCATCGGCCTTGCAGCGATCATCGGCGTGGTTGTGATCTGGTTCGTGGTCAATATGACCGCATTCTCACACCATATCTGGCTGAGCGCGGCGTTGCCGATGGCCGCCGCCGTTCCGCCGGCTATTTTGTTCGGGGCCGCGCAGCTTTGGTTGGGCAGGAACCAGGCCCAGTATTTCGCCACGCAGAGCGAATTGCTTCAACGAGTTGAGGCCCCGGGCTTTGCGGGGTGGCTCGCTAAGCATGGCGACTTTCTCCTGGAACCTGTCCGGAGGGACGCCGCCATCATATTCATTGACCTGTCCGGTTTCACCGGACTGAGCGAAACATTGGGGCCGAACGCCACACGCGAACTTTTGAACACGTTCCATGCGTTGGTGGACGAAGAGGTGACAAGCTGCGGTGGCGTCGTCACGAATTTCATGGGTGACGGAGCCATGATCCTGTTCGGCCTACCGGAAGCCGCGACAGATGATGCCTTCAATGCTGCCCGCTGCTGCGCAGCGCTCTCCAGCCGTACCAGCAACTGGCTCGTCTCGTTGCCCGCATCAACTGCATCTAGGCTCGGCTTCAAGATCGGAGCGCATTACGGAACAATCGTTGCGTCGCGACTCGGTGGCAAAGGCCGTCAGCACATCGCGACGACGGGTGATACGGTTAACGTCGCCAGTCGCTTGATGGAGATCGCGGCCGGCCAAAATGCCGAAGTCGCAGTGAGCGACGAAATGCTGCAAGTCGCCGGCCGCGACTGCGAGTTGTTCAAATCTGGTGCTCTAAGAGGACCTGTGGAAGCACAGGTCCGCGGGCGTTCAGGCTCTCTCGCAATCTGGCTGTGGCAGAGTTCGCAGACGCTGCAGGATACCAGGCCCCGTGAACAATGATGGTACCGGAATGTCTGAATGGCGCCCGTTTGGCCGCGACACTTCGAATCCTGCCTGAGGCCGCGGCCAACCCGAACGGGAGATTCTGAAAAAATCCGCATTGATGGAAGGCAGCTTCGGGTCATGGGCGTGAATTCGGCCGGGGGCGAACGAGCTTCCGCTTAGGGTCGTATCAGGCTGTAGCGCGAACGGCAGGTTTGGAGAAACGCAATGAAGGTCGGCAAATGGCGCAACCGAGCCGTTCGGCCGATCCCCGCCGAATGGCGAAGTTGTGTGCGTCAAGTCTGCAAAAATGGCGTGGCATTCAGCGGCGACGTTGGCGTGTCTTTTCAACCTCAAAGCGGGCCTGGTCGGCGTGGTCTGTAATCAGGCAGGAACGTAGGTCAACCTGATGACTTCCCCGCCGATTCGCTCGCTGGCCACAAGGCGGAGTGGTGGCCGAGAGCCGGCGAAGAAGGGCTTGCCGCGACCAAGCACCACGGGGTGAAGGTAGAGGCGGTATTCGTCGATCAGACCCATTTCGGTCAGGCTTTGCGCCAACTTTGGTCCGGAAGCGGAAATCTCTCCTGTTAGCTTGGCCTTTAGCCTGCGTATCACTACCTCGACGTCATCCGCGATAAGCGTGGCATTGGGACCGACCGACTTCAACGAGCGCGATACAATCCATTTCGGCTGGCGCCGCCACGCCGCCGCGAACTCGTGTTGCTCCGTACCCCACTCAGGACGGTCTTCGTCCCAATAGCGCATGGCCTCGTACATGCGGCGACCGTACACACTGCCGGTCAGGTCGCGCACGTGCTCTATCCAGTGACGAAAGAGCGCGGGACTTGGCGCAGGTAATTCCTCGTGGTCGACATAGCCGTCGAGGGACTGGTTCATTCCGAATACGATCTTCGCCATGCTGCAAAATCTCCCCGTCAGGTATACAAGACGACCGACAGCCAAGCGCCCCGACACATGCTCGAAAATTTTTTCTTGCGGGGGTCGTTACCCGGTTCTTGTCGCAAAATTCCCGAGTCTTGAATCGGTTTCGCGACTGATATTTGCGACGTCGCAAACCGGATGTTCTGCGACGATCCTGCGAACAGAACGCTTTTGCGAAAATTTTACCGCAAGCTAAACCGCGCGAAACGTCCGCGCCGCAGGCGAATATTGCGCTGCAAGATACTTGGGGTCCACATTTGGGTCAGGGGCTGGGCTCGCGACCCCCCCCCTTTTTAGACGTCGAATGTCCCTACTGCACCGTCAGTTCGGAACGCTCGCCGGCCTTGATGGTCACTGTGCCTTCCTTTGAGCTATTGTCCGACTTCTCAGAGACGACGGCATAGTCGCCGGCCGGCAGCGCCGCCTGATATTTCTCGTCATAGGCGTAACCGAGCGATTTGCGGTTGCCGTTGATGTCCTTCTTCGCATCGAAAATCTCGATTTTCGAAGCTCCTGGCGCGGTGATCGCCAGCACGCCGGCATTGATGGCGATCTTCAGATCCTGGTGCTCACCGGCCTTGACGCTGAACGGCTGCTCGACGACGGCAAGGTCGACCGTCGCCGTCAGCACATAGTCGTCGGGCGGCAGATCGAACTTGCTGTCGGGGCCATAGGCATAAGCCACCTCTTGCCTCGTTCCGTCGATCTTCTTTTTTGCCTTGAACACCTTGAAGCCAATGCCCGAGCCGTCGGCCTTGTCGCCGCCGGCAATGTAGTAGGCGTTGGCAACGACACGGCCGACGCCAACGACGATATCCTTATTGACGACCTTGCCGGCAGTGAGCGGGATGGTTTCGGTAACCTCGCCCTGCCCGATCCTGACCGTGACTTTCTGATCGCCGGCCGGCAACACCACCTTGGTGTCGCCATAATAGGTCGCAGGCATTTCAACGCCCGGAAAGGCGATCACGACAGCCGCACCATCGGCCACATCCGCTCCCTCGCTTGGCCGCGGATGAATGATGAGCGTGCCGGCATCAAGCACGAAGAGGGGCTTGTAGACCTGGCCCGCCTCGACCGTGATCTTCTGTTCGGTCCTGGCCTCGCCATGGCGCGCCACGACTGTGTAATCATCCGGCTCCAGATTGCCTTTATAAGCTCCGTATTCGGTGGCGACGTATTCGCCGCGCGTGCCGTCGGACTTCGCCTTGAATATCTCCCAGGAATTGCCGTCGGTGACGGGATCGCCGCCCTCGGCGAGCACCACGGCGGGGATGAAGTTGAACTCCGGTTTTTCCGGCGCGGCGACCGGCTGCGGCGCCGGCGCTGGTTCGGGCGCCGGTGCAGGTGCGGCGGCGATGGTCTCGACCAGCGCGTCCTGCAGCGCCTTCTCATCCGACGCCTGGATGTATTTGCCGCCGGTGTTGTCGGCGAGGCAAGCAACCTGCCTGCCCTCGTCCGCGGTCAGGCCGAAGCCGACGACGTTTACGGTGAAGTCGACACCGGCAGCCCTCAGTTCCTTGCCGAGCGCGCAGGGGTCGCCTTTGCAGGTCTCGAGCCCGTCGGTGATCAGGATGACGGTGGCCTTGTCCTCGGTGTATTTCAGCGCCTCGGCCGCCTGCCTGACGGCTGATGTCAGCGGCGTCTTGCCGATGAATTTCAGGCTGTCGGCGGCAGTGGAAACAGCACCTGCCGAGCCGGCCTGCGGCGGCACGATGAGCTCGATGTCCTCGCAACTGCCCTTCTCGCGATGGCCATAGGCCATGAAGCCGATTTCCTTGTCGGCGGGGACCGTTTGCAGCACCGTTCGCAGCGATTCGCGGGCGATTTCGAGCTTCGGCTTGCCGTCGATCTGCGCCCACATCGAACCGGAGGCGTCGAGAACGATGACGACACGGTCGGCGCCAAGGCCGAGCGTTGTCATCCACAACAGGAGCGCCGCCGCAACGATGCTCCGTGCAAGTCCCGCCATGAAATCTCCCCCCGGTCAGTGACCAGTCAGTGGTCGCCAGTTCGTCGCAGCCAGTCAGCTTCTGCCAGCCAGTCCATGCCCGCCAGTCCGTGCCGCCGGGGGAAGCTATTTGACGCCGCGTCAGGATACAAGCCCGGGCGCCGGGGCACGTGGCGGCGCGGACTGCGCCAAACCGTTCAATATGTCGTGCGCCGCTCTTCGGAAGGCGGCCGGCCAAACTGCAGCCGATAGCTCTGGGCAAAATAGGAGTGCGAGGTGAAGCCGGTGGCGATCGCCACGTCGAGGATCGGCATGTTGGTCTGGCGCAGCAATTCGCGCGCCCGCTCAAGCCTGAGCCGCATGTAATAGCGGCCGGGCGTCACACTGAGGTGGCGCAGGAACAGCCGCTCGACCTGGCGCACCGACAGGCCCGCCGACTTGGCGAGCTGCACCGCCGACAGCGGCTCGTCGAGATGGTCGGCCATCAGCTCGACGATGCGGCGCAGCTTCTCCGATTTTCCGGTCAGGTCGCGCTCAGGGCCGACGCGCTGGCGGTCGCCGGCGGAGCGGATGCGCTCGTGCTGGAACTGGTTGGCGACGCCGTTGGCGAGGCTCGAGCCGAAATCGCCGCGCACGATCTCCAGCATCAGGTCGATCGAGGTGGTGCCGCCGGCGCAGGTATAACGCTTACGATCGATCTCGAAGACGTTGCCGGTGCAGTTGATGTCGGGAAACCGTTCGACGAAGCCGGCGCGGTTTTCCCAGTGGATGGTGCAGCGATAGCCTTCGAGCTGGCCTGCCTCGGCGAGCAGATAGGAGCCGACCGACAGTGCGCCGAGCGCGTTGCCGCGCCGGCCCCAGCTGCGCAGCGCCGCCAGCACCTTGCTCTTGCCGGGAAACTCGGTCGTCAGCCCGACCGAGACGAAAAGAATATCGACCGGCGGCAGATCGGCGACAGCGTAGTCGATCTTGAGCGGCAGGCCGTTGGAGGCCAGGACGGCATCGCCGTCGGCCGACACCGTCGTCCAGCCATAGAAGTCGTGGCCGAGCAGCCGATTGGCCGACCGGAACGTGTCGATTGCGGCGGCCAGCGAGAACATGGAAAACTTGTCGACCAGCAGGAACCCGAACTGCCGGCCGCCGTGAATGGGATCATTGGCGACCGGCCGCTCTGAGGGAACAGTGAGGTTCGGCAAAGCTTTGGGCTTTCCAGGTTCAGAAAGACGGCCGTTTCAATCCGGCCGCGAGATAGGCGGAAGCTAGCGTGTTGGCCATCAGCATGGCAATGGTCATCGGGCCGACGCCGCCGGGCACCGGCGTGATGGCGCCGGCCGTCCTGGCCGCTTCCGCAAAGGCGACGTCACCGACGAGACGGGTCTTGCCTTCGCCCTTTTCTGGCGCCGCGATGCGGTTGATGCCGACGTCGATGACGGTGGCGCCCGGCTTGACCCAGTCACCCCTGACCATTTCAGCTCTGCCGACAGCAGCAACGAGAATGTCGGCGGTGCGCGCCAGCGCGGCCAGGTCCCTCGTGCGGCTGTGCGCGACGGTGACGGTGCAGTTGGCGGCAAGCAGAAGATTGGCCATCGGCTTGCCGACGATGTTGGAGCGGCCGACGACCACCGCATTGAGCCCGGAAAGATCCTTGCCGCGCACACGCTCGATGAGCAGCATCGAGCCGGCCGGCGTGCAAGGCACGAACGCCGTCTCCAGTTCGCCGGTGCCGAGCTTGCCGACATTGATGAAGTGGAAGCCGTCGACATCCTTTTGCGGCGCTATTGCCTGGATGACCTTGCCCGCATCGATATGGCCAGGCAGCGGCAGCTGCACCAGGATGCCGTTGATGCCGGGATCGGCGTTGAGTTCGCCGATGATGGCAAGCAGTTCCTGTTCGGACATCTCGGCCGGCAGCGTGTGCTGGACCGAATGAAAGCCGCATTCCTTGGCGGTGCGGGATTTGGAGGCGACGTAAACCTGGCTCGCCGGATCCTCACCGACGATGACCACGGCGAGACCGGGCTTGTGCGCCCCCTTTTCCATCAGTTCGATCGTCAGAGCCTTGACGCGCCGCACCACGCCTTCGGCAACGCTTTTTCCGTCAATCAACTCGGCCATCAACCACCCTCAACATCGTTCTGCTTCGGGCGGCATTCTCACGAAAATCCGACCGGGCAATCCCGTCAAAGCGCCGTCTTATGCCGCTAACTCGAAACCGATGGCTTTTATTCTATTCGGCGCTCAGAAATAGCGCCGCGATCGGCTTTCGGTGAGTTCTCGAACCGCTTCGCGGAATTCGCGCAAGCTGGCTCGGATTTCCTCGATGGAGGCTTGCTGTTCAGCGGCTTTCAAAGCCTGATCTGCCTCGTCCGAGGCTCGGGGATACTGCTGCTGCGCACGAGGCACTGGTCCGGCTTGGGGCGGAACGGGCGGCTGGTATGCTTTGTCTTCAATGGGTGTCCGGCGCTCCTCTGCCCTGCGGCGCGGCCGCGAATCGGCGGTTTCGCGCAGGCTCGCATAGGCGCCGCGCATGGCGCCGAGGCCGACACCGGAAGCAAGCCCTGCCAGCAGGCCGGCAAGCACCGTCATGGCGCGCGACGGTCCGTTCGGCTCGAGCGGGGCGAAGGCCTTGGAGATCACGTTGATGTTGGCGGTATTGATGTCCTTCTGCTCGCCGGTCTCCCTGGCGCGGAGAAGATATTGTTCATAGACGGAGCGTTTGGCAGCGGCCTCGCGCTCCAGTTCGCGCAGCGTGACCAGGTCGCTGTTGACGTCGCCGCTGCGGACCTTCAACTGTGCCAGCCGGGAGGCCAGATCCTGTTCGAGCTGCACGGCGCGCCTCAAGTCGACCTGCAGCGACGAGGCGATGCGGCGCAGTTCCCCGGCGATACGCTCGCGCGATCCGGCAAGCTGGGCATTGAGCGCCTGGAGCTCGGGATGGCGCGGCCCGAGCCGGATCGCGGCGCGGTCGGCCTCCTGCTTGAGTGTCGCATATTGCGAGCGCAGCTCGCTCATGGTGTTGGAGTTGATCTCCTCCGGCAAGGTGCCGCTCAGAACCGAATTCACGTCGATCGAGCGCGCCGACGCCGCGCGGGCGTTAAGTTCCAGCGTGCGCGCGCGGGCGATGGCCAGCTGCTGGTTGAGCTTGAGCATCTCGTCGTCGCTGATCAAATGGCCTTGCGCGTCGACGAGGTCGTGCGCGGCCCTGAAATCCTCGACCTTGCGCTCGGCCAATTCGACGCCCTTGCGCAGCTCGTCGAGCCTGCCGGTCAGTTCGTTGGTCGCGCGGCCAGCGGTGTCGGACTGGATCTGACCGAAGGTCTGCAGAAAAACATCCGTCATCGTGTTGGCGATGAGCGCCGACTTCTCGCCATTTTGCGTGGTGGCGCTGACGGAGATGACAAAGGTCTTGCCGCCGCGCTCGACCGAAAGGCTCTCGGCCAGATTGGCGACGGCCAGCGCACGGCGGCGACCTTCACCGGCAGCCGGCCCGTCATTGCGCGACAGGACCGACCGGATGACCGTCATCATCCCCAGCCCATCGGAACCTTGCCCGTTGAACTCCGGATCATTGACGAGATTGAGCTTGTCCACGACCTTGTTGAGAACGGTGCCGGAGGTGAGCACGCGAACCTGGTTCTCGACGATGGCCAGCGTCGCGTCGGACGCAACCACGGATTGCGTGAGGTCGCGGTCGGTGAGCTTCAGGTCGCGCGGGTCGACGATCAGCTCTGCGGTGGCTTCGTATTTCTTCGGCGTCGACAGCGCGATGGCGACGCCAAGCGTGGCGCCCAGTATCGTCATGGCGACGATCAGCAGCTTCGAGCGGGCAATGCCGCGGACGACCTGCATCGGATCGATCAACGGCTTCCATTCTTGTCTGTCGTCATCCTGATGGGAAGACCGCCGCCCGTCATCTGCATATCCGGGTTCGGATGCGGCATATCGAGGTTCGGGTGCGGCGTGTCGAGGCTCGAACGCGGCGTATCGAGGTTCGAACGCGGCGTATCGGGGGTCGGCATCGGAGCGGCGGTCCTCGGAAACAGCGGCAGCAACCGGCTCCTCCCGCGGCATGGCGTATCGAGGTTCGAACGCGGCTTCCGCATGGTCCGCTTCAACGGGCTCGTCACTCTCAGGTGGCATCTGCGCGGCCGAAGCCGATGCATCCTCGGCTTGAAACCGGCTTGTTTCATCGTTTGCCGGTAACTCCGGAGTCACCCAGCGTTCCGGGGTCGCCGTGGGCTCCGGGGTTGCCGAGAGGTCCGGATGCGCTCGCCCCTCGCGGCGTAAGCGCGCGAGACGATGGCGCGTTGCGGCATCGTCGCGCCATGACGGGTCTGCCCGGTCCCCGATCGCAACCAGCGATGGTTCTTCTTCGCCGCGCAACGCCTGGCCGAGCGCCAGCAACGAGCGCTCGCGCTTCCAATCTTCACGGTTTTGCCTGTCGACCATTGTCGTGGAGCTTGCCCTTTGCGGCTTGGACGCGCGGTCAGCCATTCGTTAACCACGCTAAACAAGTATAGGAAACAAAAGGTTAATTTCCCAGCCTTGAAGACACGGTTTCCCTCTAGGGTTCTGCCCTTCCTGAAAGCATCGAAAGCGCCCAGAACCGCGCGTTAAACTTTCCGGCCTATGCTGTCTCGACACATGACTCAGGCTGGCAACATCCCGCAAAAACGGCTTCTCGCCCGGATCCGCGTTTTCGTCGCCGAGCGACGGCGGCTGGTACGCGACTATCTTTCGGCGATCAGCGGCGCGGGCGGGCGGCTGGTGTTTTCGCTCGCCTATTTCATCGCGCTGGCCAACACGCTGTCGATCGCCGAATTCGGCATGTTCGCCACCGCTTCAGCGGCCGGCGTGATGCTGTCGCGCATCCTGGCCTTCGGCTTCATCTCGGCGCTTTACCGAACCACCACCATCCGCCCCAATCTGATCGGCACCTTCACGGCCGGCTTCCTGCTGCTTGGCGCGATATCGCTGCCGTTGCTGGCTGCCGCCTCCTACGGCGTCTACCTGGTCTTCTTTGCCGGCACCGTGCCGCTGTCGGTCTTTGCGGCGATCGTGTTTGCCGAGGCGTTGCTGTGGCGGCCGGTCGAGGTGGCGCTGATCGTCAACAACGGCCTCGGCAAATTCGGCCGCGCCGCCCTGCTGACGATCCTGGCGACGGCCTTGCGGGCGCTCGGCGCCGTGCTGTTCATGTTCGCGGCGCAGCCGACCATAGGAGCCTGGTCCTGGTATTACATCGGCGCCAACGCCGCCTCGCTGCTCATCGCCTTCGGATTTTTCTATCCGCGACAGCGGCTGCGGCTGCGGCTGGCGCTCTATCTGCGGCGGCTCGCCGATTCCATCTACGTTGCCGGCGCAGAGGTGCTGTTCTACC
Source organism: Mesorhizobium sp. WSM4837 (assembly GCF_055811435.1). Lineage (NCBI taxonomy): Bacteria > Pseudomonadati > Pseudomonadota > Alphaproteobacteria > Hyphomicrobiales > Phyllobacteriaceae > Mesorhizobium > Mesorhizobium sp. WSM4837. Next base: position 30,886 of record NZ_JBVVQE010000053.1, on the reverse strand, counting down.
TGCAGATGGAATTCGACAAGCTGCTGGTGCTGGCGATCGGCGGTCCGCACCTCGCCGGCATCTATGCCATCATCATGCGGCTGGTCGACCTGACGGCGATCCCGATCCGCACCTTCTCGATGATGCTGGTTCAGCGCATGATGCGGGCGCCGGAACTTTTGTCTCGCCTTTCGGTCAGGAGTGGTATCGAAGGCGGCGTGTTCGCGGTCTCGACGCTGGCGCTGGCGACACTCGCCATCGTGCTGCATTTCTTCCCCAACGCGCTCGGCAGGAATGTTGCGGAGGCCGCCCCTTTGGTGGCGCTGGCGATCTGCGTGCCGGGCCTGCGCAATCTCGTCGAATACCAGGCCGAGCTTCTGTTCGCGCGCGGCCAGACGCTGGTGCGGGCGATCAACCTGGCGCTGCTTGCCGGGATGAAGGCGGTGCTGCTGACCTATGTGCTGACCCATATCCTGGACACGCCCGATCTGGTGCTGTCGCTCAACGTCGTCTTCCTGCTGCTCTATCTCGCCTCGGCGCTGCTCACCTACTCGGCGATGCTCAGGCCGGCGAAGCCGGTCTAGGGCAAACATCGGGACTGGCTGTCAATGATCGAGATACGGGATGGGCCAATTCCAACCCGCCGCATTCTCCATTACTTTATCATTCACGGATGAAGAAGCATTTTCCAACCCCGATACTGCTAGATTGGTTCTTTTCAGAAGATTGGCCGTTTCGCAAGCATCGAGCCATCAGGCCCAATTCAAGGACAATTGCTGACACGCTCTGTCAATTTTGTCTTTGAGGCTTGTGCGTGGTACGATATGGTACAAAAAGGCGATGTTTGTTTGGGAATTACGCGGAGCAACGGTAATTTAGAGTCATCTAATGTATCAAGACTCCGCGCTCCAATCGCTCGAAGAGCACAAAAGTAAGAATGCGAAATTTACGCATTCTCTTGATTTTTCAACCTTTAGCTTTCAACCTCACGAGCAATTTCCGGCTTTCCGTTTCGCCAATCGAGGCGTGATGGACTTGTCAGCCGTGCGGGATTGTCCTCAATCCTTTCCGGCCCGCCAAACGGTGTGGAACCTGGATAGACTCGCTTTTATGCGAACTGAGCTTCCAGGCGAAAATCATGCTCATCGCCAGAAGCATCTGAAAAATGCCGTTCTTGACCATTGGTATGTCACCCTGCCGTTTTGCTTGCCGGGTGAGTGGCATAAAGGCGAGAAAGCTGTGCCTGAACTGCACTGCCTGGCCAGCCCGTTCGATAGACAAATCAATCACGACGGGGTCCTTACGCTCTTCATCCCAAACGATCTGTTTACCTCGACTGCCGGGCTCCATCGAATGTTGGATGCCAAGTTCGAAGGAGGGCTCGGTAAGCTGCTGGCAGACTACCTGCTTCTTCTCAACCGGTCGCTGGCGGATTTGCAGTCGCCGGAGATACCATACGTCGTCGAGGCAACACGAAGCCTTGTGGCCGTATGTCTCGCGCCCTCCCAGGATCGCTTGAGAGAAGCACAAACCCCAATCGACGCGACATTTCTAGGCCGAGCGCGACGGATGATTGACGGCAGACTTGTGGATCACCAACTGACATCCCAAACGCTGTGCGCGGAACTTGGCGTGTCCCGCTCCCGGCTATACAGAATTTTCGAGCCGCTCGGGGGAGTAGCTTCTTACATTCGGAGGCAGCGGCTACTGCGAACGCGGGACGCGCTCTCCGACATTGGCGATACGCGGTCCATATCCCGGATCGCCGAGCAATGGGGCTTCGTCGATGCTTCCAGCTACAGTCGAACGTTCAGGCACGAATTCGGCATTTCACCGAAGGAAGCACGGGATATAGGTTGGGCGAGCGATGGCTTAGTCGTGGCGCAGCAATGCCAGGCACGACACGAAGGGCCGCAAACGCTTTACCAGCTACTCCGCACTGTAGATGGAACCTGACCGGACTGAGCACGAGTCCGCGCTAACGTCAGCTTAGCCGCCTCACGGCGCTCCCAGGCGAGCGATGGTCTTACCAGCAGCATCGACGAGCATCAGATTTCCATCCTGTACAAAATACGCCGCAGTTTGCGAAAGCGCTGCGTGGAAGACCGCCTCTTGAACGGACTTGGCATCTTCGCAGGCCATCATTGTCGATGCCAGCTGGCCAAATTTCATTGTCGTACCTTCCATGTCGACGTCGCCGCGAAAAGCGTTGCAGCCACCATTGCCGCTCACCGCGCCATCAGCATCAAAAATAAGCGTCGACGTCACGTTCGTATCGGCGCTCTTGCCGTCCAGCTCTAAAACCCTCCATTCGGTACCTGCCAGCGAGACGCCGGAAGCCTCCTCTGCGTCCTTACTGCCTGCCTGAACGAGGAGGATTGAAAACAATTCTCCCGCTCTCGCCAGATCGACCGGGGTCGGCTCGGCACTGGCGAACCAGGCGGAGCCGCCGACCTCAATGCGGGCCTGTATCGCATAGGCCTCTCCGTTCGAGAGTTTGCTTGAATCGACAACCAGGCCAAAGGCAATGGGAACTTGTCCGGCCGGCGCCACCGCAGTTGCGGCCAGGGCGGTTTTTGGCTTGGCCAGATCTATGAATTCCACAAGGAGAGTGGCATCTGAGGGTAGCGCAATCCGCTCCCGGTAGAAGGCGCTGCCGGACAGTTTCACATCCGTAGCATACGCGCCATGCGACGCTAGGCAGCATATGGCTGCGGCAACAAGGGCTGACAGCAGCTTCACGGCGTTTCTCCTACTTTTGTAACAATGACAAAACTGATTTATCCGCTGACAGGCGTCGTCCCGCGCGTGATGAAAAGGACCTTCAGCCGAGCAACGTCTTCAGGTGTAATGCTCGGCGGATCGGTTACGGCCAGCCACGCATCGATATAGTGCTGCGGTGCAAAGACATGGCCGTAGCCCATTGGAGACGTCGTCGCTATTGCCATATCGACCGTCAGTTGCAGCATCGTGATAAGCGGATACCAGCGAACCTCTTCCGATACGTCGGGTCCGCGCGGCTCTTTCATCCAATCGGGTTCTCGATAAAGCGTGGCGACGTCGAAGAAGGTTATCGGATCGCTGGCGTATTGAAGGTAGACTATCCGGATCGGTCCCCACTCCGCGTCTGGAATGTCCAAGGCATCGTTCTGATTGGTGAACCGGAAGATCGAGCTGTTGCGAAAGCGGGGGAGCCATTCGGGCGATCCGGAATTGCGGGCGTCGGTAACGGATCGCCAGGTGCGGCTTGCGAAAGGTGGCCCGCTCCACAAGGCGCCTTGAAACGGATCTGCGACGACATCGTAAAGGTTCGCCGACTGTTCAGAGTTCATCGCCCCGAGGCTTAGGCCGTGCAAGTAGAGTTTCGGGCGGGCGTCGCGTGGAAGCGAAGACCAGTAGGTGTAGACCTCTTGGAACAGCGCGTCGCCGGCCTCCGCACCGTAGTCCGGCTCGACCAGGAGGGATAACCAGCTGGCGAGGTAAGAGTATTGCATTGCGACGCTCGCGACATTGCCCCTGTGAAGATATTCAACCGGGTCCAGCGCAGCCGGATCAATCATGCCGGTACCAGTCGGCACGATGATGATCAGTATGGATCTCTCGAACGCGCCGGTACGTTTCAATTCCTGCAAGGCCAGCTTCGCGCGTTCATCCGCAGTGTCGGCCGAACTCATTCCGACATACACCCGAATAGGGTCCACAGCCCCTTCCCCGAAGAAAGTGGTTATCTCTGCCGCTGTTGGACCGGAACTGACAAACCTGCGGCCCTGCCTGCCGAGTTCTTCCCATGACAGCAAAGAAGCCGCGCTTCCCGTCTTGATCGATTGCGCGGGCCTGCTGAGGTCATCTTCAATGAGAGCATCCATCTCCTGGAACGAAGAATCCAGGATTCGAAGCGTCAGGCTGAAGACCAGTCCCTCGACGACCGACCAGAACAGCGCGACCGCCAGCAGGCCGCCGACAAGATGGGAGACCCGCCTCGGGACGAAGCGCCCAAGCCAGCCGGAGAACACCAGGAAGGTGTGCCTGAAAAGGTGTGCCAACAACATGAGTGTCGCAAATACGACGACAGCGACAATCCCTGTCTTGAGCGGACTCGCGGTGTCCAGCGGAGCGAGATCCATCAAAACGCGGATCGAATTCTGCCATTCCAGAGTTCTCCAAAGGAAGACAGCGGCAATCACAACGCACGTGCCGGCGACTGCAATTCTCATCGCCTTCAGGGTTCGGTCCCGTAGCTGCGGCAATTCGAGATAGGTCCACAGCGAATAAGCGACGAAGCCGATGCCGTATCCGAGTGCAGCTGAAAGTCCCGAAAGCACACCCTGGACCAGATAGGATCGTGGTATAAGGCTGGGCGTAAGCGAGACCGCGAACGCAAGGGTCGCTACCAGTATCCCTGTCGCGGGGAATGAATGTACGAGCTTGGTCAGGACGCGCAACCCATTGGTCCTCAGCGTTTAACGGACAACAAACTCGTAGGGACGGCGCAACGATCGAGTCCTCAGGCTGAGTCTAACGGAATCCAGACCCTGGAAAGTTAGCCCAAACCATTATCTTCTAAGGCGACGCAGATCGACGACGCGGCCATTGTTCGCGCTCACCGCAATTTCGAAACGGCCTGCGCCGCGCCTGCCGCGATAGACGAAGAACCGCCCGCGGCAATCGACACGTCGAATGTCTCTGAAGCCGCGATTGCGCAAGATTCGCTCGCCGTCACGACAAGTGATGGCACGGCCATTATTGAGGCTGGTGCCGATATTCATGTTTATCGTGACTGCATGGGCGGGCGTTGACGAAACTACAGGGAGAACGAAGCTGAGAGCTACACCAAAGCAAGCGAACAAAAGACGACGCATAAGACTTCCTCCATATCGACGGGCTCTTCGAGAACAATTCGTCGTCGGCTGCCTTGTCAAGGCAAAGACGGTGCCGGTCCATAATTTAGGGACAACCAGACAAAACTCAGGACTCTGTGCTCATGACCTCTCTCCATCGAAGCTAAGATCGAGATGAGTAGAAAACAAAACTTGCCTCCTGTCCGCGTGTTGCCGTCCTTGGCGCCACCGAAAAGGGGGCAGGAACCGGACGCAGGAGCCGGAGTCGGAGCTGGCGCCTTTCTCGGCGCTGTCGCGGCGTACTCACTCTGGGTAAGTTCACCGCCATCCGGCCCCGCCTTGTTGAAAAGGATGAATGCCAAGGGGTCGCCAGGCTCGGACGGTACTTCGCTGCGCTGGCCCGCAATCTCTCCATTAACGCTGCTTGTATATTCCGCGACCACTTCGCCGAAGCTGTTGCGCTGGATGGCCACCTTTTGTCCGGCTTCGACCTTGTCGTTGAGCTTGACCAGATGCTCGATAAACCCGCCCTGGGTTGCCACGACCGGAACCGCGCTGTTGCCTAAGAAAACACCCACGTCCTTGCCTGTCCGTCCCATTGGGCCGGCCAGGATGCCGTGATGCTTGAGGACATTCATCGTGCCCTCCACGAACAGGGGGATCATCTCGAGATCGAGGACGCGCGCAGCGCCGACCTCCGGGCAAAAAGACGGGATACCCGCGTCGACAAACGCGTTATGCAGGACACCGGGATATGTATGATTGTCGAAGATCTGGCCGACCGGGTAGAGTTCCACCATCGACCGTATCTCGGGCACATCCATGCTTGCAATATTGAATGCGGTGACTTCGAATCCGCTTGTCCCAGTATGGAAGTCGATCGCCGCGTCGGCGTTCGGCCGCAGCAGCCGGTTGAACAGCAGCCCGGCGTGCCGGCTGGGCGCGGTGAAGCCGTTCTCGTTCCCGGGCCATTCCCGGTTCATGTCGATCAGGCCGGCGCCCCTGCCCGAATTGGGCCATCTGCGCTGCATGCCCTCCATCGGGCGATGTTCCGTGACCGCCATCACCGTGCCCGACATTTCCGCTGGATCGAGCTGGTTCATCACGGTCAGGACCGTATGCACGGAACTCATCTCGTCGCCGTGCACACCGCTGGTCAGAACGACGCGCTTGCCCGGCTTTGCCCCCTTGGCGACCGCCACGGACACATACCAATACTGTCCGGTGGGCATCTGCACGCCCTGAAAGTACAAGAGGTGCTTCTGCCCGGCTTCCAGGTCGCTGACGTCGAGCGCACTGACGACCTTCTTCCCTTGGATCACTTCGCCGGTATAGACCGTACCCTGAGACCCACCGGATGCGGCGTCGGCAGAGGGAGCCGCTACGTCCTGGGCGGTTGCAGAACCAGCGTTGGCCGCGAAGGCGGCCGCCGCGCCAACCGTCGCGATGGATGCTATTATCAGATCGCGACGGTCGAGGCCTTTTTTGGATAGGTCCGACATGATCAAGTCCTTTTGTGTATCAAGGTCGCTTCGGCTTGAGCGGTCATTGATGGAGAAAGGAACGCTCGGAGATCATCAGATGGACCGTGACCACAGCTTAGGATGCTTCCGCTTCCGTTGTTGACGATAGCGTCTTCTGGCCGCCTTGCCATTGGCCCAGAATTCCAAAACTGTGCCTCTCGTCCTACATCGGACGATATTCTCCAAAGCGCTCCTGTTCCCTCGGCCTATCGCCCGATTTCGCCAGCGACGCCGGCATGATGAAGCGTGAGGCCAAGTTAGTTGCCTCAGGCTGTGGCAAGACTGGAAACGGATTTGACATCAGTCAATCGATTCCCCGGCGCTGCGAAAAAGAGACATGGGGCACATAAGCAGGACTCCATGCCGATTTCTTCAGGTGCTGGACGCCCTAAAATACGGCACCCCCTACGCAGCCCTAATGGCTGCCGTCGACAGGAGCCTCCATGTCAACCCTCATCGTCATTGTTTATCCCACCGAGGCGAAGGCTGAAGAAGTCCGCCAAACCCTGCTCGGTCTACAGAAGGAATATGTGATCAAGCTTGGCGACGCTGTCATCGCCACCAAGACCGAGGCGGGAAAGGTCAAGCTGAACCAGCTTATGAACACCACGGCTACCGGCGCCGTTTCCGGCAGCTTCTGGGGATTGCTCATCGGGATTTTATTCCTCAATCCGCTTATAGGCGTGGCGGTTGGCACGGCTTCGGGTGCGCTTGGGGGCGCGTTGACCGATGTCGGCATCAATGATGCCTTCATGAAAGATCTGTCGGCAAGCATCGTGCCAGGCAATGCCGCGCTCTTCCTGCTGATTCAGGAGATGACCGAAGACAAGGTTCTGAAGCAGATCCAGGGCTTCGGTGGAATCGTCCTCAAGACCTCGCTCGACGAGACCAAGGAGCAGGTTCTGCGCGACGCCCTCAAGCGCCATTCCGCAGAAGCCGGTTCGGCGCCGTCGGCGTAGGCGGCATCGCCGCTCCCGTTCGTGCTGGAGAAAGTGACTGTTGTCCCCGACCGAAACTGTCATAGCCATCGCCATCGAGATGCTCTGCGGCGCGGCGGGGGCACTCGCTGTGCGGTGGTGGTGGCCCAGCGTTGAACTTACCAAGATCGCAGCCGTTCTGGCCGGCATGGCCGGAGGTTTTGCGTTGACTTTCGTAGCTGCGCAGACTCCCGGCATTGGCCACTTGGTTGGGCACGCTGAAAACGCCGCCGATTCCGTCATGCGCGGGCTGGGCGGGCTTACCCCTGCCGTCCTGATCGGGGTCGGCGTATCGGGCCTGCTCGGTGGCGTCGTTCTGATGACTGTTCTCGGTCTAATCCGAGCCCGCGTGAAACGTTAATTTCCGGGGCTGGCTGCTCTTATCGTCCCTATCTACCTTGGGCGCTTCCCACCTCATCGTCAGGGGCGCCTAACAACTGGGCGAGCCACCTAGCCGACGGAGACTGGGCGCAGAAGGTCAGCACTGCAATTGCTATCGGGACCCCGATGAAGGCGCCGAACAGGCCCCAGAGGAACATCCAAAGGAAGACAGAAAACAGCACGAGAAAGGGCGACAGCGCCAACGCCTTGCCGGCCAAACGCGGCTCTACATAACTGCCGATCGCAAACTGGATGAGATTGAGGCAGGCAAAGACGAAAAGTGCGGAATACAGGGATTCGAACTGGGCCAGCGCGTAGAAGGTCGGCAGCAGCGTTGCGACGAACGGGCCGACGAAGGGGATGAAATTCAAAGTGAAGGCGATGACGCCCCACTCCGTGGCAAGCTGCAGGCCAAGCGCCAGGGTAAACACGTAGATCATGCCACCCGTTGCAATGTTCATGATCGTTCGGATCACCAGGTACCGGCGCAGCTTGGCTGCTGTGCGTTCGCCGCCGACGATCAGGATGCGCGCAGCCTCGCCGCTGAAGATGCTGGGGATTTTACGCGCCAGCGGGCCGACCTCGAGCAGGCCGAGCAGCACGTAGATCAGTACCACGATCCAGAACGAGATCGTCGTGTTCAGCCGTGCTGACAGGCCCTGCATCGCCGCCACAGCCCAGCGCACATTGAAATGCTCCGCCCATAGGCCGGCAACGGCGATCCCGTGCGTCTCCAGCCAGGCTGTCGCCTGTTCGTAGAGCGCTTGAAGCCGCGGCGTCTCGGCGATGACGGATCTGCCGATCCGACCGAAACCCCAGGCCACGACGGACGCGAACACGATGAAGACCAGCATGACGAGCGTTACAACAATGGCGAGCGCCAGAAGCTGCGGCAGGCGTGCCTGCAGCCGTTTCTGAACCGGCCAGACGATCGCGATGATAAAGAGGGCGCAGGCGACCGGCGCAATGATCGCGTCGGCGAAATAGAGCGCGGCCAGCAAGAGAATTGCGCAGATGATGCCCAGCAGAACCGGAACCCAGCGGGCATTCATGGCAATTCAGAAGCTCCAGATCATCGGCACTATGAGCACGGCCACGACAAAGAACCAGAGCATGAGCGGTAGACCAAGCTTCCAGTAGTCACCGAAAGCGTAACCGCCGGGACCCATGACCATCAGGTTCGTGGGGTTGCGATCGGCGTCAGGAATGCTGCGGCCGCCGCCACGGCGGTGCTCATGAGCACGGGACGGGGCGAAATACCCATGGTTAGCGCGGCTGCGACCCCGATCGGGATGACGATGAGAGCAGTCGCGGTGTTGCTGATGAGCTGCCCCATTATGGCAGTCAGCACGAACAGGCCGGCGAGCAGGGCAATGGGACCGGCGTCGCCGACCAGCGACACCAGATGCTCTGCCATCAGTTTCGCGGCGCCTGTCTCGACCATGGCGGTGGACAGCGGCATCATCGCGCCGACAAGGATCACGGTCGTCCAATCGATGGCTCGGTAGGACTGATCGACACTCATGATCCCCGACAGGACGATCGCTCCGGCGGCGAGCAGGCCGGCTACCGCTGGCGGGGTGATGCCCGTGGCGAGGAGCACGACCATCGCGATCAGAATGGCAACGGCCTGGCGGGCACCCGGCCCCATCGGCACCGCCTGACGACGCACCAGTTCGGGCGAATTGACGACCAGGACATCCGGATCCTTGAGGCGGTGATCGAGAGCTTTCCACGTTCCCTGCAGGAGCATCGTGTCCCCGGCCTGCAGCACGATACCTCCTGCATCTCGTGTTGCGTTGGTTGCGACCACCTCTGCGCCGGCGCGCTGCACGGCAAGGACGATCAGGTCGCCGCTCTCGGTGACCATGCCCGGGAAAACGTTCTGGCCAATAAGGCCGGAGCGTGGCGGGATAACCACCTCGGCGAGGCCCGAGCTGCGGTTGAACAGCGTCTCCTCTCCCTGCCCTGGCGCCGCCGACTCGCTAAATGCGAGGTGTTTGTCGGCAGCGAACGCAGCGGCCGACTCGGCGTCGCCCCGCAGCAGCAGGTGATCCCCCTCGGCGATAACAGGTCTGCGAAGCGGGCTGGCCGTTTCACCCTCCTGAACGGCGACGACTTGCAGGTCGGGATAGGTGCCCAACTCGATCGCAGACGCGGGCATGCCGATAAACGGCGAACTTGCGCGCACGCGCATTTGGTAGACGCCGCTGGCAAGGCCGTATTGCTCGACGAGCGTCTTCGCATGGCGGCTGAAGTCGGCAGGCATGGTCGCGCCGTTGCGTTCGGGCAACAGCCGTTTTCCGAACACTATGATGATGGCCATCGTTCCTGCCAGCAGCGGCAAGCCTACAAGCGCGAATTCGAAGAAACCGAAGCTGCCCACGCCGGCGTCGCTGCCCGCGTTCGACACCAACACGTTCACTGGCGATCCCGTCAGAGCCAACTTTGAGCCGGCATGCGCGGAAAAAACGAGAGGCAGGAGCAGCTGGGCCGAACTTCGCTTCAGGCGGACGGCGATGACGACCACCACTGGCAGGAGTGCAGCCACGGCGCCATTGACACTGATCAGCGCCGTAAGGAGCGCGACCATACTCATCGTCAGCAGCAGCAGGCGGGCGCGGCTCTCTTCGCCTGCGCCACGGATCAGAAGTTGCCCGGCCCATGCGGTGACGCCCGTCACGTCGAGGCCGGCGCTGACGATGAAGAGGGAGGCTATGAAGATCACCGCGGGATCACCGAAGCCGCCGAGCGCCTGATCAATCGTCAGGACGCCGGTTGCCCACAACGCGGTGGCCGTCGCCATCGCGACAACGACGACTGGCAGCCGGTTCCAGACGAACAGGACGACGACGGCTGCGATGATGGTGGCAGTGTACGCTATGGGGCTCAATCGCTTGGTTCCTCGCCGGCCCTACGGCCGACCCGCGGCATGACTGCTACTCTTCCAGTGTCGCCATAAGTACGCCCAGGCGGCAGCCCTTCTCGTATTCGGCAAGGTTCACGTATTCCTTGATGGTATGGATCTCGGCCTGGCCCGCACCGATGGTGATGGTAGGGATGCCATGTTTGTCGAGCCAATTTGCATCCAGCCCGCCATTGGAGAAGAGACAGCTGGCCTCGATACCCAGCATCTTCAACGCCTTGATGGCGCGCGTCACGACCGGGCTGTTCTCTGCGAGTTTGAAAGGAGGGTAGGAGGTCTGGTGGCTGAACGTTACTTCTGCCGTCTGGCCCTCATGATCTCTGACCTGCCCCTTCGCCTTGCCGAAGGCATCTGCGTAACCCTTGGCGATCTTCGTTGCGAAAGCTGCCTCGGGGCTGCGAGCCTCTCCCTTGATGGATGCGTAGTCGGTGACGACATTGGTTGCATCGCCCGCAGGCTTTCCATCCCTCCCGCCGAAAATGCCGACATTGCTGGTTCCCCGGCCGTCGGGTTTCACAACCTTGCCGAACCAGCCTGCCTGCCGCGCCTCAGTCAAGGCGATCGCTCCTACCAGCGTCGCCGATATGCCCTTTTCGGGCGCCACGCCAGCGTGGGACGCGCGGCCCTTGATCTCGACTTCCCAGTTTTCCTGTCCGACCGCGCCGATGATCAGATCGGAGGCGAGCTGCCCATCGACATTGATGCACATGACCGGGCCACCGAGATCGGCGGGGTTCAACTCGCGCGCCCCGTGAAGCCCGCTCTCTTCCCGTACCGTGAAAAGCAGCGTGATCGGCGGATGCGGCAGCTTGTGCCTGATGAGCGTTTCGGCAAGCACAACCAGAAGCGCCACACCGGTACGAGCGTCGCCTCCGAGTGCTGTTGTGCCGTCGGAGACGATGCGATCGCCTTCCCTTCGGGGCTTCGCCCCGGCGCACAGCGGAACTGTGTCAAGATGGGTGGAGAAAAGCAGCCTTGGTGCGCTGCGCGTTCCAGGCAGATCTACGATCAGATTGCCAGTTTCGGTTGGCAACGCAATGCGGGTATTGGCGTCATCGAAGCGGATTGCCGAAGCTGACACGCCAACGGCCTTCAGTGCGTCACTGACAGCCGCCGCGATATTGGCCTCGTATCCGGTCACACCTTCGATCGAAAGGAACCGCATCAGGTGCTCTTCGGCGGCAGCGACATCGAGGGGAATCGGAACTTCGCTCATCTTACCTCCTCCACGGTTTGAGTGCTGTTTCGCATCGTGCTGGATCAGCCATTACAGGCCCCATGGGAGGCCAAACGCCTGCCAGCCCGCGAAGAGTGCCGTCCACAGGACGTACATCCACAGGACGTAGGGAAGCATCAGCGATACGATCGTGCCAACGCCTGCGGATTTGTCGTATTTTTGGGCAAATCCAACTACGAGAGCAAAATAGGCATTGAGCGGGGTAATCGCGTTCATCGGTGAGTCACCGACACGATAAGCCGCCAAAACAGCTTCCGGCTCGACGCCCAGTTTCATCAGCAAAGGTACGAAGACCGGAGCGAAGATCGCCCATTTCGCGATTGCTCCAGTCAACAGCAGATCGATGATCGCGACCACGAGGATGAAGCCGAGCAGAAGGGGCAATGCGCCTATGTTTGCAGCTTGCAGCGCACCCGACAGGCTCAACGCCATCACCGTTCCCATGTTGGTGTAGGTAAAGTAAGCGACGAACTGGCTGAGCACGAAGAACAGAAAGATCGTCCCGCCTAGGTTCTTGATCGACTTTTCAATCGCGCCGATGACCTCGGTCAGGGTGCGCAGCGTGCCGGCGCCGATGCCATACGACCAGCCAGTCACCAGGAAGATCAGCATGATCAGCGCGATCAGGCCGTTCATGAAGGGCGAGTTGCCGATCAGCTCGCCGGTTTCGGGGTTTCGTAGCGGCGCCCAAGACGGCAGTGTCAAGAAACAAAAGACGAGGATCAGGCCGATCAGCCCGTATAAGGCATAGCGCAATCCGCGGGATTCTCTTTCGGACAGTCCTGCACTCTGATCGGGAACCGTTCCATCCCCGGACTTCTCGGGCTTATAAACCCCGAGCCGCGGTTCGATCATGCGGTCGGAGATGAATGCGATGATCACCGTCAGAAATAGCACGGATGCTATGGAGAACCAGACATTCGAGGCCAAGCCGATCGATCTGTTGGGGTCGACGAGATGCGCCGCATCGTTCGTGAATTCGACCAGCACTGCATCAAGCGGCTTGATAAGCATATTGACTGTAAAGGCACCTGCCACCGCGGCGAAACCCAAAGCGAGACCGGCAAGCGGGTGACGCCCGACTGCGAGATAAGCGATACCGGCCAGCGGAATCAGGACCAGATAACCCGCGTCGGCGGCAACGCTGGCGATGATGCCGACGAAGGCGAGGATATAGGTCAGGGCCCAGGCCGGTGACACGACCACGAGCTTTCGGATCAGCGCGGTAACGAGGCCGGATTCCTCCGCCACGCCGGCGCCGACCATTGCTGCGATCATCAGCCCGACCGCAGTGAAGCTCATGAAGTTGGGAATGAGCGAGGCATACAGAAAGCGTATGCCTTCAATGCTCAGCAGGCTACGGATCTCGGTGGTCGCCGTTTCAATCTCATGCGTATCCGCATTGATGCGTTCGAACGTCACCGCGGCGCCGAAGGCGCTCAGGAGCGCCGACAAGACGATGACGATTGCAATCAGGATCAGGAAAATGACGACCGGATGAGGAACCATGTTCCCCACTCTTTCGACTGCGTCGAGAAATCTTTGCATTGCGGTTTTTGGAACCGCATTCGCGTTGGGCATCTCGGCCTTCCTCTCTGCAGGACCCGCGCAGCGCGTCCCCCCGGCAATACTCAGATCAAACGGGCTTTGAGCTTAGTCCTCTACTGTGAGGAGTCATGAGCGCAGAATCCAAAGCCTTGGCCGCCTGTCCCGAAATCGCCCGTAAGTCTTTCACGCCCGATCGCCCTGACAATGAAACACAAGGAATGGAACGATCAGCGTAGACTCTGGACTTTAAGCGGATGTGTAAGGGCGGCGGCAATTGCTAGTCTCGGTCAAGGTTCTCGAAGAGCCATGAGCAGCCGTGATGCTTAAATACTTTGGGGTTCGGTCCCGGCATTGTCATGCAGAACCGGGTCGAGGTAATCGCGCTTTTACCCAGCACTAATCGAGCCCGATCAGGCGGCGGATGCGGCCGACATCGGTGCCGATGAAGGACTGCATGCCGATGGCCACCTGTTGCGGCGCCATGGCGGCGACGAAACGGCGGAACTCGTCATCCGACAGCGCCTCGCCCGTCCAGTGGACGCGGCAGAACGCCTCCGAGTCATGGAAATGGCCGGCGCCATCGAGCACGTCGTCGACATAGCGGCCGTAGATCATGCATTCGGAGAATTTGCGCGCCGCACCGATGACTTCGACCCAGTTGCGGCCATGGATCTTCTCGATCCGCGCGCACAGCGCCGTCACGGTTTCGCGGCGCCAGGCAATCAGCGTCGAAATGTAGTCGTGGGTCGAAACCTCCGATGGCTCGATGCCAAGCGCCGAACCGGCATTGCGCGACCAGATGCGATGCTCCTCATGACCGTCACCGGACAGCACGCCGTCGCGGCGGAACAGCCGCACCTTGCCATCGCGCCAGAAGCCGCTGCAGTCGAAAGGTTTTAGGAACGCCACGTCGGAATCGCAGAAGACCAGCACGTCTTCGCCGGTATGCGCCGATATCGCGATGCGGCGAAGCTGCTGCACATGCCAGCCGCGCAGCGGTTTGGTCTTCAGGCTGAGCCAGATGCGCCGGCGGAACAGGCTGAGCGGATCGTCGAAGGCATGCAGCCAGCGCGGCAACAGGTCCCGCTCGTCGACGATGGTGCGGCGATTGTTCTCCAACTGACGAAACAGCGCCACGTCACGATGCTCGACAAGAATATAGTGGTGCGCCACGCCGGAAACGTAGCGGTCGATTGTGTCGCACAGCAGGCGGCAGCGCTCCAAATCCGGCGCATAGCTTGCCGTCACGACCGCCGCCGTCGGCGTCCGGCGGAGGAAATCGGCCTCGGTGTCAGGGCGCGGCACGAACCGGTTGTTCAATGATCTGCTCCGGGGCTTGCTCTGGGGCGAGTTTTGGCAGCAGCGGGCCTGCGCAAGAATTTCTGGCCGATGACGCGCGACAGGAACAGGGGATTGCCGACCACATAGCGGCGCCAGAGACGGCCCGGTTCGATGCACAACCGAAACAGCCATTCGAGCCTGAGCCGACGCATCCACAGCGGCGCCCGCGGCACCGTGCCGCTCAGGAAATCGAGCAGCGCGCCGACGGCGATCGGCAGCGTGCAGTGGCGCGCGTCGATGTGGCGCGCGATCCATAATTCCTGGCGCGGCACGCCCATGGCGACAAGCAGCACGTCCGGCCGCAATCTGGCGATGCGATCGACGATTGCCGGCTCCTCGGCGGGAGAGAAATAACCGTCATGGATGACGACGAACCGGTGCTGCAACGCGAGCGCTGCCAGCTTCTTCGACGCCGCCTCGGCGTTGACACGGGTCGCGCCGAGCAGCCCCACGGTCAGCGGCCTGGCGGACGCCTGCAGGAAGGCAGGGATGAAATCGGTGCCGTTGAGATTGTCCGGAAACGATGCTCCGTAAAGCAGTTTCGCCGCCAGATCGACGCCGACGCCGTCCGGCAGGATGAGAAAATCGTCGAGCGCCTCGGCAACGACCGGGTCCGTATAGGCGACATTGGCGTTGTGCGCGTTGAGAAAGGTGACCTTGGTGAAGCGCCGCTCTGCAATCAACCGGGTCAGGTGCGCGACCGCATCGTCCCAGCGGATGGCAAGGACCGGGATGCCCAGGATCGATTTCAAGCTGTCGGCCCCGAAAACGGCGCGGGCGTTGTGCACATTCATGCAAACATCTCCTGGCCGACAGGCCCGAGCTTTTCCAGGCCGAGCCTGATTGCGGCATCGAGCGCCTTCAGCTGCCGGCGGTGGAAAGCGCTGCCGTCGACGTCCCCGACATCGGCCACTGCTGCTTCAAGGGCGCCGGCGAAGGCGACCGGATCATCGGTCACCACGCAATTGACCGGGCGATGGTCGATGCCGCGCAGCGAATGGCTGGTGGCGACGGAAGGCAGGCCGAGCTCGAAGGTTTCGATGGTCTTGAGCTGCACGCCGCTGCCGGAGGTGCTGATCAGCGGGATGACGGCGGCGCTGCGCACGAAAGCCTGCGCGTCCGGCACGCGGCCGACGAATTCGACGCCGGGATGCGCGGACGCGAGGCCGGACGGCATGCCGCCGGCAATCCTGACCCGGAAATCGGGCCTGAGATGCGGCACTACCTTTTCCAGGAACCAGTCGAGGCCGATGCGGTTCGGCTGCCAGGTCCAGGTGCCGATCAGCGCCGCGTCGCAGTCGATGCGGCGCGGGGTTTTTTGCACCGGCGGCTCGGCGCAGGTCACCAGCGGCAGCACCGCCGAACGGTCGTCGGAGGCGACGCCGAGCGCTGAGCGATCTTCCTCGGCCAGCGTGAAGACGAAGCGTGCCCGGCGGCAGAGCCGTTCTTCCACAGTCTTGAGCAGCCTTGCCTCACGGCGAAACAGCAGGCGCTGGAAAAGGCCGCCGGCGGCAGCGGCGTTCTCACGCGCCGAACGATGCTCGACATTGTGGGCGACGAAGATCGACCGCCGGTCGCCGAAAAGCCTTTCGAAGGCGCCGGCGAACTGCACGGAATTCAAGACGTAGCCGTCGAAAGGGCCGGCGCGTTTGACGGCGGCGCGGACCTCGCTGTCGTTGACCACGCGCAGCTTGACCGACGCGAAAGTGAGGCCGGAGAGCATCGCCCTTGCAACCCAGGCGAGCTTTTGCAGCGATGAGGCGGTTTCCGTGCGCACATCGACGGCGCCGAGTACGATGGTGTTTTGCGGATCGCTCGCAGGCTTGCCCGGCCAGGTGAAGCCGATCACCGTGACCCGCGCGCCGGCACGCCGCAACGCGGCGATGATCGCGGCATTGGCGATCTCGTAGCCCGAGGCAAGGGCCCCGTCGGGCACGATCGATGTGGCGAACAGCAGATGCATCTCACCTTCCAGCGCTGATTGGTTAGCAAGGCGCGGTGAAGCCTTGATTAAGTGAAGCTATCTGGTGGCCCGGCGTTGCCGATTTGCCGGCTTGTCCGCGAAGGTGATTAACGAAACGTTATCACCGCGATGCTATCGAGAGCCAAACTCACCATCCCGGGCTGGACACGGATGATCCCTTTGCCATCGGACGGATCGGTATCGATCGCAGGGCGGTCGCCGGGACTTGTCGCCGCTGCCGTCGAGGCGGTCGTTACGCTGCCGACCTTCAAACGGCCCGAGCAACTGCTGGCGACGCTTGCTTCGCTCCAGGCCCAGGAAACCGACAGACGCTTCGCAATCATCGTCATCGAGAACGAAGCCGAGGCGCGCGCCGGCGCCAAGGCGGCGCTGCCGCTGTTCGAGCGCGGCGCCATTCCGGGCATGGTGATCGTCGCGCATGAGCGCGGCAATTGCAGCGCCTACAATGCCGGCTGGCAGACGGCGATCCTTCACTTTCCTGACTTCAGCCACCTGCTGGTCATCGACGACGACGAGATCGCCGATCCCCAGTGGCTCGAGCGCATGTGCCAGGCGGCCGAGACGATCGGTGCCGACATTGTCGGTGGTCCGCAAATGCCTGTGTTTCCCAACGCGGCCCATGCCAAATGGGCCGAGCACCCGGTCTTTGCGCCACCTTATCGGCAGACCGGGCGGGTACCCGCGCTGTATTCCTCCGGCAATTTGCTGGTCGGCCGCAACGTGCTCACCGCCATGGGGCCGCCCTTCCTCGACCTGAAATTCAACTTCATGGGCGGCGGCGATTCCGATTTCCTGAGCCGGGCGGCACAAACAGGTTTTGTGCTTGGCTGGTGCGCCGAAGCGCAAGTGCATGAAACAGTTCCGGCCCGGCGCATCGAGGCCGACTGGATCCGTGCCCGCAGCCTGCGCAACGGCGTCATCTCGACACTGGTCGAGAAGAAGAAGCGGGCCGGCACGCCGTTCGCCGGCACCAGGGTTTTCTTGAAGAGCCTGGCGCTGCTTGCCGTCTCGCCGTTTCGCGGCGCGGCCAGGCTGGCGCGGACGGGGTCGTTGGCGACGGCCTTATACCCAATCCATGTCGCTGTCGGGCGCGTGCTTGCCGAATTCGGATACGCCAATGAGCAATACCGGCAGCCTGAGAAGAACTGAACGCGCGCCGCTTAGCGCGGCCTTCACACGCGACGGTGTCGCGACCGCGGTCGCCGCGCTGCTGTTCACCGTCATCCTGGTGTCGTTCCGTCCGTTCCAGCCGGCCGGCGCCGCAACGACCGGCGATGGCGGCGACATCGTCAACCAGCTCGGCTTCGGCTCGCTTGGCGCCATCTCGGTCTTCTCGCTCGTAGCTTTCGCCGACCCGCGCGTGGTGCGTTCGCTGCTCAGCCCGTCCTGGCTGCTGATGCTGGCTTTCCTGATGTTCTCTGTGGTGATGGCAACCGATCCGCCGTCGGCCATGCGCGCCGCCTTCTTCACGCTGATCGGCATTTTGACAATGGTGACGATCCTGGCGCTGCCGCGCGACGCCGAAGCTTTCTCGAAAGTCATCATCTTCACCATCGTCGTCATCATGGGCCTGTCCTATATCGGGCTCATCGTCTTTCCAAACGAGGCGCTGCACACCGCCGCGTCGCTGGAGCCGGAACATGCCGGCCTGTGGCGCGGCGTGTTCACCCACAAGAACATCGCCGGGCCCGTCACGGCCTGCTTCAGCTTCGCCGGGCTGTACCTCTACCGGCGCGGACAGCGGCTCTGGGGCGCATCGATCTTTTGCGCAGCGATGATCTTCATGCTGCACACCGGTTCCAAGACGACGGCCGGACTGGTGCCGTTTTCGATCCTGATCGTTGTGCTGCCAAGCCTGATCGGCATGCGGCTTGGCACGCCGATCCTGTTCGCGCTGGCCATCATCGCCGCGGCGATCGGCACGCTGGGCATCGTCTTCCTGCCGCCGGTGAAGCATCTGGCTGCACTCTATTTCCCCGACCTGACCTACACCGGGCGCACGACTCTTTGGGAGTTCGCCGGCGAGATGCTGGCGAAGCGGCCGTGGACCGGCTATGGCTTCGAGAGCTTCTGGGGCACGCCGCTGCTGTTGAACCAGGACCAGCCTTTCGACCGCGCCTGGGACATCAGAACCATCGTGCACGGCCATAACGGCTATCTCGACATCGCGGTGCTGATGGGCATCCCGGCTTTGTGCGTGGCGGTCTACACGTTCCTTGTCGCGCCGCTGCGCGATTACATGCGCATTCCCTTGCGCAAGGAGAACATCTATCTGGGGGACTTCTTCATGATGGTGGTACTGTTCGCAGCGCTGAACGCCTTCCTTGAAAGCTTCTTCTTCCATCGCGCCGACCCGGTCTGGCTGTTCTTCGTGTTCGGCATGTTCGGACTGAGGCAAGTGTCGCTGCGGCCGATGGCGGTTCGTGGTCCGTCCTGATCCTCCGTCCCAACAGGGCTTCCCCGCCCCGCCACGAACGTCTATGGGAAGCCATCTTTTGGTTTGAGCATCGGATTTTGCCAAAACCGGTACCCACTTTTGGGTCCGATGCTCTGCGGAGGCTCCAATGACGATCAAGCTTGTCCTCGCCGGTTGCGGCAATATGGGCTACGCCATGCTTTCCGGCTGGCTGAAATCGGGCAAGCTCGCCGCGGCGGCGGTTTTCGTGGTCGAGCCCAATGCCGATTTGCGCAAGCGCGCCGAAGCGCTGGGCTGCAGTGCTGCCGCGGATGCCGGCGGCATTCCGGCAGAAGCGGTGCCGGCCCTCGCCGTCATTGCGGTGAAGCCGCAAGTGATCCGCGACGTGACCGCCGCCTACAAGCGCTTCAATGATGGCCGCACCACCTTCCTCAGCATCGCCGCCGGAACGCCGGTCGCCACTTTCGAGGCTATTCTGGGCGATCGCGCGCCGGTCGTGCGCTGCATGCCCAACACGGCGGCGGCGATCGGCAAGGGCATGATGGTGGTGTTTTCCAACCGGCTGGTCTCCATCGATACGAAACGTTTCGTTGCTGATCTGCTTTCGGCGAGCGGTGAAGTGACCGATGTCGACGACGAGGGCCTGATGGACGCGGTGACGGCGGTGTCAGGGTCTGGCCCGGCCTATGTCTTCCATTTCATCGAAGCACTGGCGGTGGCTGCCGAGACGGCCGGGTTGCGAGCCAAAACCGCCAGGCTGCTGGCCGTGCAGACGGTCTATGGCGCCGCCTCGCTCGCCGCCGAAAGCGGCGAAGATCCGGGCGTGTTGCGCCAGCAGGTGACCAGCCCCAACGGCACAACGGCGGCCGCGCTTGCCGTGCTGATGGGCGAGGACCGGCTGACAAAACTGCTCACCGAAGCGGTGGAGGCGGCGCGGCTGCGGTCGATCGAGTTGGGGAAGTAGCGGCGGCTTTGCGAGTCGCCGGCGGCGAAGGTCGACGATCAGTTGCAATAACAAACGTTCCGTAACGATCCTTCGCGCCCCCCTCTGTCCTGCCGGACATCTCCCCCACTTGGGGGGAGATCGGACGTCACGCCGGCTTTCGCCTATCTCCAACATCGCAGTGGTGAGTGGCCGCCAGAAGCTGCCAATCTCCCCCAAGTGGGGGAGATCCCAAGTTTTGGCAAAGAGGGCAGGACAGAGGGGCGCGCTGTCCCGCCGGCATCAAAATTCTGCGCATTACCCCGCCCCGTACAGCATCTCGTCCTGCAGCCGGCGCAAGGCGAACAGCCTGGTGGTCGGGTCGGGCGCGGCATTGGCTGATGTCAGCAGCTCGCCCTTGCTGACCGGCCTCAGCGCCCTGCCGCCTTCGAGCAGGCCGACCGGCACGGCGCGGTTGGCGCGGGCCTCCTCGACAGTCATCGTCCAGGAGCGGTAGCAGGTCTCGCCGATGGCGTCGAATTTCTCTCCCGCCGCCAGATCGCGCTTGGCCACGGCGCAGACCTCGGCAACTGGCCTCGGCAGCGGCACCATGTCCGGCTTGCCATAGAGCGCGATGCGCGCGGCGGTGAGCGGCACTTCCAGCGAGGTCAGATGATAGGGCCGGAAGAAGCTGTAATAGGGTCCATGGCCGATATGCAGATCGTCCATGCGCTCGATGATGCGCGGATGCGTCGCCTCGACGATGACGAACACGCCGGGCGCCACGCCTTTGCCGATGGTGTAGTCGACGACGCCCTTCCTCGACAGGATGCCGCCGTCGGCGCGCGGGATGAGCACCTTGGCCAATTCATCGCGGTCGGCCTTGGGACCGTGCATGCCGGCAATGTCGGGCACCAGCCCGGTGGCGTTGGCGATGGCGCACATCTCGACCATGGTCTTCGAGCCGTCGACGAACTCGACCAGCATGCGCGGGTTCATGTTGCGGCGCAGCGCTTCCGCGCGATAGTCGTCGGGCACCGCGTCGTGGTTGAGCGGGTTGTTCTTGCCCTTACCGGCCGAGACGATGGTGTAGCCGAGTGCTGCGGCGAACTCGATCAGTTCCATGCAGCTTGACGGCTCGTCGCCGGCGCCGACCGAATAGACGACGCCGAGCCGGTCGGCCTGCTGCTTCAGATAGCAGCCGATGGTGACGTCGGCCTCGACGTTCATCATCACCAGATGCTTGCCGTGCTCCATCGCCATCAGGTCGAAATCGGCGGCGACGCCGGGTTTGCCGGTGGCGTCGATGACGACGTCGATGAGCGGATTGGTGACCAGCATCTCGTTCGAGGTGATGGCGATTTTTCCGCTCTCGATCGCCTCGCTGACTTTCGACGGCGTATCGGCCTCCCGTGCCCTCGCCTCGTCGCCATAGGCGATGCGGACGGCATCACGCGCCGTGTGCGGGCGGCGGGTCGAGACGGCGCACACCGAAATGCCCTGCATCAGCATGCCTTGCGTCACCAGGTCGGTGCCCATCTCGCCGGAGCCGATGACGCCGATGCGCACCGGACGGCCTTCCGCGGCGCGCTTGGCGAGATCGCTGGCAAGCCCGGTCAGGGCGACATTGGTCATGCGCAAGTCCACTGCTTTTGATTTGAGGGGGAATAGCAGGGAACGGTAACCTTTTGCCAACGAAACCGGCAGCCGTCGGCAATTTGTTGCGCATGACCCCGGGAAAAGGAAGAAGCTGGCTCAGTGTCGGCGGATGGCGAGGAGCGCAGCTAACAAATCGAGTGAAATTCTTAGTCATTCCTTTATGCATCTTTGCTTGAATAAGAAAATGGGATTGAGTGGCGGTACCTTCAGGCGTTCTTTCAGCTGTCTGCGACGAATCGGCGAGAGCGGCAACGTTGCTACTATTTTTGCCCTATCTTTGCCGATTGTTGTCGGCGGAGCGGGCCTCGGTGTCGAAACTTCCTATTGGTATTATAGCAGCCTGAAGCTACAGGCGGTGGCGGATGCGGCAGCCTATGCCGGCGCTTTGGAGAAAGTTCGGGGATCCGACAAGCCAACGATTGTCTCGGCCGCGTCGCTGTCAGCGACCACGAACGGCTGGGGACCATCGACCGGCACAATCGAGGTCTTCACGCCTCCATCGTCCGGACCGAATGTCGCAAAAAAAGCGGTCGAGGTCATCGTTCATCAGAACCTCGATCGATTTTTTACATCGATATTCACGCAAAATGCGGTTGTCGCGCAGTCAAGGGCGGTGGCTCTTATCACGGATGCTTCAAAAGCCTGCATTTTGGCGCTCAGTCCTTCCGCTTCGAAAGCGGCACTCTTTTCCGGCAGTTCGACCACAAAACTGATTGGCTGCTCCGTAATGTCGAATTCGATGGCTTCGGATGCCATCAAACTTCAGGGATCGGCCAGCCTTGATACCGATTGCCTAATATCGGCAGGCGGTGTTTCGTTGAGCAACGTGGTGACGACCGTTTGCGCCAGCCCGATAACCCAGGCGTTGCCCGCTGCCGATCCTTTTGCCGACCTGCCGGCGCCACCGGCCACGAACCCCTGTCAAAACAGCAATCAGTCGACCTTGCAACCTGGAACATACTGCAAGGGACTGACCTTGAGCGGCAATGTAACGCTCTCGCCCGGGGTATACGTCATTCAGGGAGGCGATTTCAAAGCGAGCTCGAATGCAAATATTTCCGGCGAAGGAGTTATCATCTATCTGGCCGGCACCTCCGGCGTCAGCATGAACGGCACGGCCACTGTCAAGCTTAGCGCACCGACGTCAGGCACCTATTCGGGTGTGCTGTTTTACGGCGACAGAGCAAACCTGGCGGGATCGAACACGTTTAATGGCACGGCGGATTCGCTTTTGACAGGCGCCCTGTATTTTCCAACACAGGAGGTCGATTACCTCGGCAATTTCTCGGGCAAAAGTGGTTGCACACAGGTCGTCGCCAGGACCGTGCAGTGGTCTGGGAACACAAGCATCAACCAGGATTGCACGAGCCTCGGGATGCGAGAGATTCCGGCGACGCAGTCCGTTCGGCTTGTCGAGTAATCTTCGTGAAACGGCGACCAGTCCGAATTTTCCGGAGCGATTCGGGTGTTGCTGCGGTGGAGTTTGCACTGGTTGTGCCGATCCTTTGCCTGGTACTTCTTGGCGTCATCAACGGCTGGTCTTTCGTATCAAGCTCGTTGTCGATGCGTGCAGGCGTCAAAACGGCAGCAAATCTTGTGATGCAAGGAGCAGCCAACGACGCGGCCACCCAAGCCGTTGGCCTTTCGAGCTGGGAAAACCGCCCCGAGGACGCGCAGGTTATATTGGCGCGCAAATACATGTGTGGGAGCACCGTGGCCGATCCATCGATGCTGTGCGACGATTTGAAAGTTCCCTCGGTCTTCGTTGAAATACAAGCGACGGCCACCTGGTTCCCGCCCTTCAGTTTTGGCGTGTTTTCCTTCTCGCGCGAACTCAGTCATCAACAGGTGATTCGTGTCCGCTAAATGGAGAGCATTCTCGCGTAATGGATCAGGCGGAGCTGCGTTGGAATTCGCGCTGATCGCACCTTTTCTAATAATACTTTTGTTCGGTATCTTCGCATTCGGCTGGGCTCTGAATGCCATGTCCAGCGTTCGCTATACGCTGGAGACGTCCTCGCGGGCGCTGCAGATGAAGAACTCGCTGACCGAGGCCGAAATAGAGGCCATAGCCACAGAAAAATTGCTGGGTTTGGGATTGAAAGATGTCGATGTGACGATAGCAATCGACCCTCCCAGCGGCGGCTTCCGCATGGCGCATCTCACGGCCAGATATGCTTTCGTGATCGAGTTCCCGTACTTCGACCAATATCCGATCAATTATGCGACAACTGTCACAGTTCCGTTGGTCGGATCGTGAGAGCGTCCAACAGCGCCTTTACGCAACAGGCGGTGGGGCGCCGATTGATTCGTTAACACCGCGGCCGCGGGATGGCGGCTGGTCAGTGGCGTGAGCGAACGGGTCGTCTCGCTGATGGCTGCAAAGACACGTCTGGACAGTACAGCCAACGCCGGACTTTGCCCCGTCAGGTTCGCCGCGCTTACGCCGTCAGGGCACCGGCAGGTGGCCGGGCATTACGAAGCGGCAACTTGACAACGGTCCAGTCTTTCAAATTGAGTGAAATCACGATTAATAGAGAACCGGCACAAGACAGATGGGCGAGACACATATGGCATGGGATGAAAGAAAGATCGGTTACGGCAAGGGCCACTATTTCATTCAAATGGGCCTTGCGCTGCTGGTGCTCGTCTTTCTGATCGCCCTGCCGCTCGCCTTTCTTCCCGAAGATATCAGGAAGTTCTACCTCAGCGAGGGCGGTCCCATCGAAGTCTTCTCGGCCGCCGGTTACCTGATCGTCGTGGCGACGCTTGTGCGGGAAATGTCCTATCGGGAGCTGCTCAAGCGCTGGTATCTCGTTGCCATCTCGATCGCGATGTGCCTGCGCGAGCTGGATTTCCATGCGCATTTCACCACCCACAACATCACCAAGACCACCCTCTACATTTCGCCTGACGTTCCGCTGTTGGAAAAGCTGATCGGCGCGACGGTCGTTATCGCCCTCGCCGTTGCCTTCTATTTTCTCCTCAAAGACGGCCTCCGTAGCTTTGTGCACGGGCTCCGCCACGGCGAAGCGACTGCCGTTGCCATTGCCGCCGCTATCGGTTGCGCCATCCTTTCGAAGGTCATCGACGGGGCGCCGTCAAATCTCACATTTCTCGGCATCCATCTTGCCCGGAACGATACCTCGACAGTGTTCGAGGAAATCCTCGAATTGGGGATTCCGGTCTATCTGGCCATCGCGGCATTCGCGGCCTTCCCGACGCAGGATGGTCTCACAAGAAGAGCCGCGGGGCAGGTCGCGCCAAACAAGCCGGGATCCGTCACCTGATTGCTCTGCACAGAGGATTTGGTTCTTCGACTGAGCCTGAAAGGGACTGTGAGCGGTCGCTGCCGAGCGACCTCCAGCTCCCAATCCTATAGAGGTTTGCGACCTGCCACGGTCTGGTCCGCCGCGGCACTGCCTCTATTTGCTTGAGAAGCAGGCGAGGCAAACATGTGGGATGTGGCGAAAGAGGGCTGGACGCTCCTTAAGGAGAGCATTGTCGGCTTCATCAATGACAATGCCTTGAGCCACGGCGCAGCGATGGCGTTTTATGCCACGACCTCGCTTGCGCCGATCCTGCTCATCGTTGTCGCCATCGCAGGCATGGCCTTCGGAAACGATGCCGCACAACTGGCGCTTTCGGCCCAGCTGGCGGGCCTGATGGGTCCGCAGAGCGCCGAGCTTTTGCAAGCGACAATCGAGAACGCGTCACAAAAAGAGGCGGGAACTCTTGCCAGCATTTTGGGGCTCGTCACGCTGTTGGTTGCCGCATCCGGCGTCTTCGGCGAAATGCAGGTTGCCCTGAACGAGATCTGGAAAGTCAAACCGGTTGGCACATCGATTTCACGGCTCGTCCGGGCGCGCGCTGCCAGCCTGGGTCTCGTCGCGGCGCTTGGCTTTCTGCTGCTGGTATCCCTCGTCGTGAGCGCTGCAATTTCGGCGCTTGGCGATATCATCAACGCATATCTGCCCTTTGGCACCCTCATCCTGAGCGCAATCAACGGGATCGTGTCGTTTGCCATGATCGCCCTGTTGTTTGCGGCAATCTACAAGATACTGCCCGACCGCGCGCTGCAATGGCGCGACGTAGGCGTCGGCGCCGTAGCGACGGCGTTTCTCTTCACGATCGGCAAGTCACTGATCGGCTGGTATATCGGGACCAGCGCCATCGCTTCGTCATACGGGGCAGCCGGTGCACTGCTCGTCGTGCTGCTGTGGGTCTTCTATTCGTCCGAGATCTTTCTGTTGGGCGCCGAATTTACACGAGCCTACTCGGTTCGATATGGCAGCCGGTCCGACCTGGAGGCGACCATTGAAGCAAGTAAATCGCAAACAGAAGCCGGCGACGGCGGCCAGGATCGAAAAGTCTAAAACGAAGTCGTCGGCTAGATTGTTTTCCGCAGTCCGCTCACTGCGTCCCTAAGCCATTTCCAGCATCAACACTGGCGCTGAGACGCCCGGCGCGGCGCCCCGAGGCGAGCATGGCCTTGGGGACATCCGGTCGGAGCGACGCGCGAAGCTCCTTCGCCGCAGCCACCAGCCTGGCGCGGTTGCTTCCATATCTCTTGATCAACTGATGGACTTGCTCTGGGGTGATGCCGTTCTGTCGGGCAAAATGCCTTACCATATAAGCTTCGCTGCCGGAGATCCGATCCCGGTGGCGGGGATAGAGCTTCGCCGCGTCGGCTGTCATGCTTACTCTCCTTTGGTCACGTTTGCTCACGATGTACGATTGGCCAACGCAAAACGGGCGAATTCGTTGCCGCATGCGACACCAATGCAGTTCGCTTTTTCGCCGCAGGCCCGAGCGCCCGGCCAAAGCAATCGGGTCGAAGCACGTATCTGGTTAAGTCCATACGTTGATTTGTCGAGACTCAGCCCTCAGGCACGCGCATGATAGGGGCAGGGATGAAAAGCCATGCGCGAATTGCCAAAGAGCATTGACGCAGACGTTGTCATCGAAATCAGCAGGTTGCTCGACGACCGTGCGAAGTCGGCACCAGTGCCAGTCCACAAGCTTGCCTCGATGATCTCGAATAGTCTCGAGACCGATCTGCCGACAGCTTCCATCGAAGAGTTGATCGTTGAAATGGCCATGACCCGCCAACTTCCGATGCTGTTCGATCTGCCGGGGGCGGATGCAGACAACGTCATATCGATAGCCTTGGCGCGCGCCAGCTGATCCGGCTGAGGGACCTTTCCGGCGAGTGTGATTTTCAAGACGCGGATCGTTCCCGTCCTGCTCCAATTCGCCCCGCTGGCTCCGGCCGGCGGCGTGTTTGCCGCGTCGCCAATGACAATCGTCATCGGCAATAATCGTCATGGCGATCCGCTGTTTGGGAACATGTGGTGTCCAGTTGCATTTCCTCTAGACAACAAAGGAGGAATTCATGAACTGGGATCAAATCAAGGGAAAATGGATGCAGTTCAAAGGCCAGGCCAAGGAGCAATGGGGCGACCTTACCGACGATGACCTTGATCGCATCGAGGGCAATCGTGACCAACTCGCAGGACGCATTCAGGAGCGGTATGGAATCGCCAAGGAAGAGGCAGAGCGCCAGGTAGACGACTGGTCCAGAAGCCTCACCTGAGTCTTCAATATCCAGGCTGCGCCGTCGATCGGCGCGCCTTCGTCGTCCTAGCTAGGGCGAAGCAAGGAGCGAAGCGACGCGGCGCAGACCCTAGGATCCATGCCGTTACCTCAGAGCGTCACGACGGTGCAGAACCGTTGATGGCGGAGGGAGGCGCCCCCCTCTGTCCTGCCGGACATCTCCCCCACTTGGGGGGAAATCGGATGTCGGGACCGCTTTCGCCAATCTCCGACGTCGCAAAGAGGGCGCCCACAGTGACATTGCCAATCTCCCCCCTTGTGGGGGAGATGTCCGGCAGGACAGAGGGGCGTTGTCCCGCCAGCATCAAAATACGATCGCCGCGACGCCCCGATGTCACGATCGGCTAGCGCGCCGATTATCTCTTGGCTTGCACGGCGACGGCGGTGAGGAAAGCCGTTGCGGCAGTATCGCACGCCGCTCGGGACGGGCTATAGGCGAAAAGGATCAGCTCGGCAGCCCTTGTCGTAAGGCCGTGCTTTTTAGCGAAAGCAGTTATTTCGTAAGGCTTGTCGTGGTCTATGGCCAGTTCGTAGTCTTCATTCATTGCTTCCTCCCGTTTGCGACGTTCCTCGCCTTGGCCCCTCCGCGGCGCAAGGATTAACTTCCCCGGTCTTGAGAGAGTCTACCAATTAGAGATTGCAAAAGGCCTGCGGCGCAAGTCCGCTGCTTTTTTCGCGGCCATGCTGCCGACAGAACCTAGAACAGCGGGCCAGCATGGATGATCAATTCGGCGCTAGCCGCGCCGATCTGTTCATCAGTCCGCCTGATACGGCCGTCTTGAGGGGCAGCTCCATTTTGTCCGCTGCACATCAAAAAAGATTATATGATGGCGCTGATATCGCAGGTGGTCGACGCAAGCCAATGCCGATCTTTTCAGTCAAGCACACGACCGTCTATCGCTATACGCAGCCGGTGACGTTCGGCGAGCACCGGCTGATGTTCAGGCCGCGCGACAGTTTCGATCAGCGACTTCTGGATCACGCCCTGTTAGTCGACCCCGAGCCGAAAGAGATTGGCTGGATCCACGACGTTTTCGGAAACTGCGTTGCTGTAATCGATTTCAACGGCTCGGGCGACGAACTGCGTTTCGTGACAGACATTCGGCTCGATCCCACGCCGCAGCATGCGCCCGATTTCCGTATCGATGACACAGCACTCAGCTATCCATTTTCCTATGATCCCGACGAGGCAACCGACCTCAGCCAAACCATCGAGCGCCATCACCTCGATGATGGCGATGAGATCGGCAAATGGGCACGACAGTTCGTGAGCGCCAAAGGGCGCACCGAGACCGGCAAATTGCTGATGACGCTTTGCTACGCCATCCACGAGAGCTTTGTTTATTCGCGTCGATCTGAATCAGGGACGCAACCGCCTCTGATGACCTTGCATCTGCGACGAGGCACATGCCGGGATTTTGCGCTGTTCATGATGGAAGCGGTTCGTTCGCTCGGTTTTGCCGCCCGTTTTGTGACCGGCTATGTCTATGTGCCGAACCGCGACAGCGGTTCTGTCGTCGGCGGCGGGTCGACGCATGCCTGGTGCCAGGTCTATTTGCCTGGCGCGGGTTGGGTCGAGTTCGATCCCACCAACGGCATTGTCGGCAACCGGGATCTGATCCGGGTGGCTGTGGCCAGGCATCCTGGGCAAGCCATCCCACTTTCGGGAAGCTACTGCGGCAGCGCGTCGAGCTTTCTCGGCATGACGGTGGAGGTCAAGGTGGTGAGGGAAGCCGGCAATCACCAGCATCGATAAAAATCAGCATCTTCCAATATATTCGGAACTGTTCGCGGGAGTTTGCTCGCCGGTGTCTGTCGGGATTTTACGCGTTTCGCAATTCACGCCGTTGCATGACTGTTCCAGCGCGATATTGCACCTTCTATCTCTGCCATCGGCATATCGGGAAAGCGCCAGCCCGCCGCGCCTTTCGGCACGACGGGCTTCAGCGTGGGGTCACGTCAGTCGTAGACCTTCACAATCTTGCGGGTACCTGGATCGACCAGGACAGTTCGGCCATCGATGACGACGTAGCGGTACTGAACGTCCGGCACCTCGTAAAGTTCGACTGTTTCGGGCAAAGCTGTGCCGATGTTGAGTTCGACGCCAGGAAGGCTGAGTGATGCCACCGGTTTCTTTTTCACGTATTCGCGGATCACGGTGTCATGCTCGGGTTGAATAATGACGTCCTGAGCGGCAGCGGCGCTGACACCGACGAGCAGAAGCATGCCTGCCGCAGCCAATGTAAGTTGCTTTCCCATAATAGCCTCCAAGCAACCTTCAGCTGCGGTGCTTGATTGCTGCCGCGGCGGGTTGCATAGTCATCTCAACGATGCGGAGCAATTCTTGTTCCACCGGCGGTGCGCGAACCGGCTGCCACGGCCTATCGACGCCGATGTTTGGCGGCGCCCGCGAACGCCCGCTCAAGGCCTGGTCTCTTCTTGAGGCGGCGCGTTTGGGACTGGACAATCAGGCTGTGGCCATTTTTCACACGCAGAGGGCCTGTCGCCGGCGTCGCCATAACGTTCCACGAGTTTTGCGAAGCCGTAGGCGAAGGCGGAAAGCAGCGCCAGGATAACCACTATGCGAGCGGCCATACGGGATTATAGCAGGCTCCCGCTCAGGATTGATCCAGAATCGGCCGCGCTCGACAGGCCGGCGACGCGCAAGTCCGCTCGGGAAACCTGCGACCCCGGAACGATGTGCGCTACCAGCCTGGTCCGCGGCGAGATCGAGGCGAATGCGGAACGCCACTATGCTGCTACCCAGACGCGTCTAGGGGACCGCATCGAAATCGACCACAAATCCCGCATCGATGGCGCTTCGCGCAATGAGATCGCCAATTTGCCAATCCGTGAGTTCGCAGTGTGGAAACATCTCCCTCACGGCGATGGTCACCTCGAAGATCGAAACGCTCGGATTGTCGACATGATAGCGGACAATCGCCTGCCGAACATCCAATGAATTTGGCTTCTGCAGCGGCGCGGACATTTCCGGCCTACGAATGGAGCCGTGGTTCTGGGCTATCGGCTGTTTTGGCGTCGAAAGCGACGGGCACGCCGTGCACGACGCATGCTGCCGCCAGCATCTCCTCCAACTCGTGGTTGGTGGCCCTGCAGGCAGGCATGAGTGTTCGAATGGCGCGGATCGCCTGCGCGATCGAGAGATACCGAGCCTTGCCTCTGGAAAGGACATAGGCCTCTGTCGCGCCTTCAACGGTGACTGTGTGAAAAGTGTGGCTCATCAACAGTTCCTCCCTGCCAAGAATACGACTTTCGTCTAACACGCGGCGGCCTTCAAGCATATGTCCGATATCGGACAATCAGGCGGAGCGCGTCGCGTTTGACCGGCCTCATGCGACGCGCTTCAGGTTGTTGTTTCATGCATGTCGCAAAACCGCTGCACACCCTCGGGTAAGGCACTGGGTCAGGCCCGAGGGGCATGCTTGTGCGCGACATGCATCAGCCGAAGTGACGTTGCTCCTCGTCGCCATAGGCGCCATGTGTGAGCTTTATCATTCCAGCACGGTCGACGATCGTGA
>NZ_JBVVQE010000052.1:0-51062 GCF_055811435.1 Mesorhizobium sp. WSM4837 | reverse complement strand
GCTGTATCGCGCGGGTTAGCGGTTACCAGCCGTTCTGCTACCTCGCTTAATGCCCCCTCTGGAAGGGACAGGATGTTGCTGGGTTCCCTGCCGCCTTGGGATGAACTTGCAGCTGCGCGTGCCCGTTTGTTATCGCGATCCATGCTCGGTCTCCAAAGTCGCTATTCTACGCAATGAGGTTACCACCGAAGCTTGACCTGCTGAACAGATATGATGTTACAGTTGTAGTCTGGCAGAGGGTTCCCAGCCCCGTCTAAGCCAAAGACGATGAGGCGGGCATCAAATGCGATGAGTGAGTTCTGCCTGAGGGCATGAATGGCACGCCGTCCCGAGTCTTTGGCCGACTGCTTCCGTCTGAGCCCAGCATGATGTCCCCCGCAGCAGCTTCTCCTTTGAGCGCAGGTTTGCATGCTTGAGGGTTTCGATGACGACCATCGCCCCCTCCGGCTTATCAGCCGCGGCCGAGTTGTCGTGCTCCCTCGGCAAGGAAAACAGTCGCGACCTGACCGGCAATTTGCGCAGCGCCGCGCCAATAGCATCACTGCGCCATGCCACGACTAAGGCATTCCTGCTGGAGGCCCGTGGCAATCTCCCGACCCAGCCGGCACTAGGCGAGGAGCAAAGGACAGACGGGAAAAAATCGCGCGTGGGCGGGCCGCACGGTCGCGCAATGCCGCCCCGTCCTTCACTCGGCCGTGTGTCGTCTATGAGTGCCGCGGTCGTCCAGCACCAGCCGGTGGCGAGCCAACCAACGCCTGGGCGATCGCGACTTCTTCAATGCCTTTGGGCCTGGGTTTTCACAACGGGAGTCACCTGGCGCAGCCACCCCGGAACGGAAGGCATATTCAGCGCCACCTCCGCAGCAACATGACCGGCTGCAATTGCCGCGCTGCCCCAATCGCATCTTTGCAGGCGCACCATCGACATCACTTGCTTTGGCTTCAACATCCCCTCGCCTACCAGCCCCGCGACGGTGCAGGACTCACAGAAAACTTCAATGCCCACACAGACGGTCAGTTCCTTCACGCTGCAGTCTAGGGCCAATTGTGCATGGTCCTACACGATCGGATGCAAAGGGTTCGATGAACGAGGGGCGCAAGTGGCGCCGACGCGCACTGCTTGTCAGACGCGATTGGCATTACCGCGGGAATGCAGCCATCCTGGCCGAGACCATGCTAGTGCTTGGGCACAGCCCGAATTGACGCACTATCAAGGCTCAAAGACGCTTCAGCTTACCGTCGCGGTCGGCATTAGCACGCGCTCACCACCCATATTTCTGCGCGGCCAAGGCAAACGATGCAGGCTAACTGTCACTCCAGATCTCAAGTGGATCCGACCGCAATGATGTATTCT
The DNA here is from genome assembly GCF_055811435.1 of Mesorhizobium sp. WSM4837. NCBI lineage: Bacteria > Pseudomonadati > Pseudomonadota > Alphaproteobacteria > Hyphomicrobiales > Phyllobacteriaceae > Mesorhizobium > Mesorhizobium sp. WSM4837. The sequence continues at coordinate 49,709 of NZ_JBVVQE010000052.1, read as the reverse complement.
CAAGGAGCATGTGCACGGTACTTGACGTTTTTTGCCGATGCCCCCGCGCCTCGTCGCCGAGTCGGCTCTGGCTTGCTTGGTCGCGACCGAATGTCTCAAGCCCTATGGCCAGCCAGGACGACAGTGTCGACTTTGCAACAATGTCAGAGGTCCGACTGACATGAGCGGCCCACAACCGTGTAGTTGAAAGCTTTTCTCTTTTGGCACGCTTGGTGCAGCAGATGATCCTCAAACGCTGCACGGAACCGCGATACAATGAGGGGGAATCCCAGGAATGAACATGACAGGCATCATTGCGGCGGCCGCGCGTCGACTTTGTCTGGCTGCCAGAGGTTGGAACAGATGGGCGCAGCCCTGATATCGTTAGAAGGATCCTGCAAAGCGGCATTTCACGTCCTGGGGCGACCCACCCCGATGCGGAGATCAACATAGACGGTCAGCGTGTTTTCACGTGGGAAAGCGTGAGACGCGGCTGACCGGTTCCAACATTAATTCGACCACGACCTATGGGACGATCTGCAGCCAGACCTAAGGCACACTGACCAAGATCTACCACGATCACTGCAACATCGACGTGATCTTTGCATCATCAGGCACGGTTGAGGACACCAACTATGATGGGAGCATCGAACGACGGGTATGAAGGCCTGCTTAGCGACGCATCAGTTTGCTACTTTGAAGGAGCCTCTCACAACGAAGGCATCGTTGAGCCAAGAGTTGCCTCTCGCCCGAAGCCGAGGGTGGCCTCAGTGCAGGTCTTTGCCGCCCTGTGCGATTTGGGAGACCGCGCGGCAATGAAGCGGTTCAGCTTGCTTCTGCTGAGCACATTCGAGCTCGGACTTGAGTCCCTCAAGAAGAGAGTGGTTCGATCCGGCACTGACCCTTGGGCGGGGGGCTTGGTTGAGCCGGTGCCGGACCGAACCGTCTCAGGCAACGCCGGCTATGTCGTGGGAAGTTGCGGCAGCTTCGTGGCCAAACCGTGGCGGTAATGTGTCGCAGATTCACCGATTCCAACACGCGCATTGCAAACGTGACTGGACGTTTCGGAAACCGCGCCGCGCTGCTGGGTTTGGCGGGAGCTCTGAAGGTGGCGGCCACTCTTGGCTGTGAAAATAGCCGCCCGATCACGGTGGCACGGATGCAGGAAGGGAAATTCACAATGTCGATTCCGCATGGTGAAAGGGGACACACCACCGCAAGCCAGCCGGCGTCGCGCGACCACATCGAGCTCGACCATCTCCTTCGGAAGGGCTCACAACAGAAAACGTGTGTATCAGGACATTCGGATCCGAAGCAGAAGTCATGCGCTTCAATCTTGCGGACTGATGCAAAAGGCCGGCGATTTTCATGACCGGGCAAGGCCGTTCCGTTTGTCGGCGATGCCGGAATGGCGAAACGGCCCCGAGTCGGGAGTACATAGGTGAGGCGAGCCGGCCGGGTGTAGGGTCGGGCTCTCGGCCGTTCGGGGAGACGGCATGAGCGGCAGGGTTTCGCGGCGCCAGTTCATCGCAGCGGCGGCTGGCGCGGGGATCGCGGTCAAGATCGGTTTTCTGGGCCGGCCCGCTGCGCCCATTGCCAATTCTCCCGGCCGTTCGCCAAACTGGATCGGACCGGACGGTCGGCCGCGTTTTCGGATGGACGCCGTGGCCAAGGTCACCGGGGAAAAGACCTTCACCCGCGATTTTCGCGCCCGTGACATAGCGGGCTGGCCGCAAGAACAGAGCCACGCGTTCCTGATCCGCGGCACCCGGGCCGACGCTCCGTTCGACGGGCTGAACCTCTCACTGCTGGGCGAAGGTCTCAAGCCCGACCGATTGATAGTCGGCGAAGACCTTGTGCGCGATGGTCTTGCGCCGCCGGAAACGACGGCTCCCGGCTTCTATGGCGACATGTTCCTGGTGCCAAAGGGGCGCATTCCGCGCCTGCTCGGTCAGCCAGTCGCGCTCTTGATCTACAAGGATTTCGCGCGGTTCGACGCGGCCAAGCGGTTGGTCCGTTTCGCCAAGGGCATCGTGCGCTGGGGCGCGGTCGGCGGCTACGAAACGCCACCTCATTACGGCGCCAGCCGGTTCGTGCGCATCGGCGGTACGATATCGGATGAAACCGCTCCGCTCAAAGGCACCACCATCTACGGCAGTTTCGACGGCGATCGGGTCGTCTGGCCGAAGCCGGATCGGAGCGGCGATGCGGCGGCCCGCGCCCTGTGGGCGGCGGGCGAGATCGAGCGTGAGATCACGGCTGCCGGGGACGGCGCGTTGGTCCTGAAGCGAAGCTATTTCTCGCAGTCGACCGACGCCTGCGCGATGGAAGCCGACAATGGCAATGCCTGGTTCGAGCCGGGCAGTTCGACCCTGCACGCACTCATCGCGACCCAATCGCCTTACGAGGTGGCGACCTCGACGCTGGAAATGCTGTCGAAATCGCGGTTCGCGGTGAAGGCGCTCGAGCTTTCGATCGGTTACACGGTCGGATACGGCACCAAGGATCATTCGATCTTTCCCTACTGCGCCGTCCTGGCTGGCCTCTATGGCGACGGGCGCCCGGTGCGTCTTGCCAACGACCGCTTCGAGCAGTTCCAGATGGGGTTGAAGCGCCATGCCTTCTGGATGGAGAATACGCTTGTCGTGGATCGCTCCACGCACGCCTTCCGCATCATGAGAGGCAACTATCGCACGGATGCCGGAGGACGGCGCAATTTCTCGCCCGAGGTTGGCAAGGTCGGGGCCAGCGCGGCGCAGAGCATCTATTATCTGCCGAAGAGCGATTTCTCGGTCGAGGTCCGCGCTTCGCGCGCTGTCGATGCTGGCTCGACGCGCGGGTACGGAACGCTGCAGACCATGGCCGCGACCGAGATGATGGTCGATGAAGCGGCCGAACTGCTCGGCATCGATCCGATCGAGCTTCGCCTCAAGAACGCGTTCAAGACCGGCATGAAGAACTCGCAGGGCGCCATTGCCGGCGAGGCGCTAAGGACCGAGGAGATCCTGGAGCGGGCCCGTGCCCATTCGTTGTGGAGGGATCGCGATGCGAACAAAGCGGCGTTCGATACCGCCAATCCGGGTAAGCGCTACGGCATCGGTTTCGCGCAGGTGCAGAAGGATTACGGCACCGGAGCCGAGGCAGCGGTGACCACTCTGTCGCTCGATCCGTCCGGCCGGCTCACCATGCGCCAGAACGGCAATGATATCGGCACGGGCCTGACCACCTCGCAGGCGGTGATGGTCGCCGACATCATCGGCCGGGTGCCGGACGACTGCGCCTTCGGGATCGTCGACTGGCCCGAGATGCCTCTCCTCTCCGCCGAGGAGCCCTATACGACGCCGCAGGACAGGGAGGACGCGCTGACACGCAATCCGCGCTGGACGCCCTCGTTTATTTCCCCGATGAGCGCCTCAAACAGCGCCTATTTCGTCGGCCACGCCACGCGGACGGCGGCGCGGGCGCTGCTGCGCCTGTCGCTCTGGCCGGCTGCGGTCGCGCTCTGGTCGAGTGGACCAGGCGGCGGGCGGGCGGGGCCGCTCGCTGTCGACATGGCGGACGTGCGGATCGCAGATGGCAAATTGACGGCTGGAGGGATGGAGCCGCTCGCACTGGAACAACTCGCGGCGGCGGCGCACAGGCTCGGCCTGGTCACGGGAGTCAGCGTCCATGTGTTCAACCGCTGGCAATGGGCCGAGGCGGTGTTCGATGTGCCGAACGTCGGCGCCGTCCGCTTGCCGGTCGACGCGCTTTCGGTCTGCTATGGCCAAAGCGCGCCGGCTGGTTTGAAGGCGCTGATGACCTGCGGCGGCTTCCATTTTCTCGACCGGCGCCAGGTCTTCTATCCGCCGGTAAAGCGCCAGAACGCCGCCGGCACCTGTTACACGGGCGTAGCGACGATCGCCGAAATCGCAGTGGACACCGCCTCAGGCGACGTGAAGCTCCTTGCACATCATTCCATCCTCGAATGCGGCACTCAAATCGTGCCGGAACTCGTCTCGGGTCAGCTCCAAGGCGGCCTGGCTATGGGCGTCGGCCACGCCCTGCTCGAGGAATTGCCGCTCTATGAGGACGGTCCCGGCGACGGGACGTGGAACTGGAACCGGTATCGCCTGCCGCATGCCAGGGATGTCGCGGTCTGGACACAGAGATCGGAGGTGTTGGCGCCGCTTTCCGAAATCGACCCACCAAAGGGAATGGCTGAGGTCGTGATGATCGCGATCGTTCCGGCGATCGTCAATGCCGTCAACCACGCCATCGGCAAGCGTTTTTATCAAACGCCGATCACGCCGGAAAGGATTTTGGAGGCCCTCCCGTGACCGTCGCCACGCGACCACTTTCGATGACCGTCAACGATCGCAAGGTCGGCCCGGTCGACGTACCCGACGATCTGATGATGATCGACTTCCTGCACGAATATCTCAACCTCACGGGCTCGCGGCTTGGTTGCGGCCAAGGCATCTGCCACGCCTGCGCGATCATTCTCGATGGGCCGGAAGGAAATTCTAGCGAGATGCGGAGCTGCATCACCGGAGCGCATTTCTTCGAGGGCAAGTCCGTCCGCACCATCGAAGCGCATGCCGAACGCGACTCGAATGGCGATGTCGTCCGGCTCTCGGCGATTCAGCAGGCCTTCGTCGAACGTTTTTCGTTCCAGTGCGGCTATTGCACGCCGGGCTTTGTCACCGGTGCAACCGTGCTGGTTGAGCATCTCAAAGAGAAGCCGGTCCGTAGGGCGGATGTCGAACGCACGATCGAGCAGGCGCTTGCGCCGCAGATTTGTCGTTGCACCGGTTATGTCCGTTATTATGAGGCGGTCCGTCACGTGATCCTGAGCACGCCCGGCCTGGTACAGGGCTGAGGTCCGGCGATGAGGCGTTCCTGGATATTTGGCCTGCGGCACGCATCAGGTCGACGTGCAGCCAATACGGGCGTTTCTGTTTCCGGCACCTGGGCGTGTTCCTTTTGCTTGCCGCGGTACGGTCAAATAGTTCTCGTCCGTGCCTGCGCTTGCGCGGCACGCCTTGCAAGAATATGCGGCTCGCGTCCCAATGTTGCCGAAGCGGTCCAGAAGAGCGTCTCTTTCTTGGCCCCGTTTCAAATCGAAGAACGGTTCACCGCTCATTTTCTGCTTTCGAGATCGCCGCATGGACCCAAGCTGGCACTTTCCCCTTGAGGGCGACTACGCGAGTCCATTCCTCGGGTGTCAGTCTGTTCTTGAGCAACTTCGCGTAGTGGACACCGTTAGCTCGGCCAAGGTGCGCGACTGCCCGGATGGCTTCGCCCGACCTGTTCTTTGGCAGGCTCGTGATCCAGGCGGGCGCGTGCTTGAGGCGTATTGTGCAGCGGCCAAGTTTCAGGTTCTTCGACTTTCCGGTCGTGAGAAAGACTGTTTTGAACCGGAACTTGTGTCGTCAGGCCGAGCTGGTTCGCCGCCGTAGCACCGGTATTGACGACCTTCTCACCTGACAAGGAAGCGTACGACTTCACGACGGGTTCCGCTTCCGGCAGCACATATCCATACGGCGTCTTCCTGTAGGGCGTGTACATTCCCCTGTAGACGCGCGCCAGTTCGCCCTTTTTGGCAAGTCTGCTCAGAGCTTGATCGGCTGCCGCAGGGTTTCCAGAGCCAACGAATTCCTTCGAAGTGAGCAAAGCACCTTCCTTGGCTCTTTTCGTACGCATTTGAACCGCCCGCGTGACCCCTTCCATGGCATTAGCTCCTGTCAGAGAGAAGATTCGAGTTCTGACCGAATTGTCTCTTATCGTATTGATTAGAAAGAACAGTTCAAGATCGGCTATGGCCAAATCTGGACGCTATATCCCATCCAAATTATGACGCGGCCTGCCTGTGCATAACCGGAAGTCTGCATTGAGCTTTTTTGGAACGGGATCAAGGCTGCCGCAGGTCTTGGGGCCGTCCTGCGTGGACGAATGAGGCATCCCGGGTCGGGCGACTGCCGAAGATGGCTGGATTCATTGCCGCCTTCGCCCGGAACTTCAGGCCCGACGAGGGTTGCCGATGATCGGCAGCTCCATGTCGGGGCCGCGGCTCAAGGTTTTTGGGAATCAAATCGCGACCATCTTACGGCCGCACCAAAGTCGAAATCGGCCAATTCAGAATCCGAGCTTCAGCGTCGGATCCACAGTTCCGCGTGTTTTCCTGAAGGTCTCGCCGAAGTCGTCTTCCAGAGCCACATTGGCCAACGCAAATTCGACGAGCTCGGCATCAGATGTCAATCCGGTTCGAGCTTTGGCCTTCTTAATTAGATCAGCACTCACCGCCCCGTAATTCTGCCGTCCTTCTCAGCGCGCAGGCCGGATTCTTCCGCCCTCTGCAGGACGGCGTTAATCCTGGCCAAGCGACGCATCTGCAATTTCTCAGCCAGTTTGGGAAGGGTTCTCGTTCGCTTGCCCACGGATTCTTGGCCGCGACGCATACGTACAGCTGTCTTCGTCATCGGGATTTCCGCAGGTTCCGTTTAACAAAAATCGATTTTAGCAACATAGCAGGCAAGGTGTTTTTCAAATACCCAAAAATAAAAGGGGTGTTGGCAGCCCCGGAGTTGCGTTGCTGAAGCTCTCCGAAGGGAGGGATGCCACGGCTGCAACCGACCCGTTGGCGGGGTCCACTCGGAGCACCAAGTCGTAGGCGCTCCCGGGCCAAGCTCGCAGCGGGAGTTTTCACCTCGTCCGAGCGGCCCGGCAGCGCCAAGTTGGCACGATTCGGGAGTGCTAGCACCGCGCCAATTCGAAGACCGGTGCGGCCTTGACCCTCGCCAGCACCTGACATACTTTCTATAAGCAATTTGCGTAGGGAACGCGTTTGCAGCCCGATGATATCGAACTCATTGTGGACGCTGAAATTTCGGAGGACCCATGCCTCCTCTTTGATGTCGTCACGCCCGATGGCGTGCTTCAGCTATTGGGGGACGTGGAGATGGGCAGCAACCATCTTGTTGTCCGTGACCTCCATATTGGAGGCGATGCCCAGGTCCAATGGGGTTGGTCCAAATTGCGCAAGCTCGATCGAGTGATCGCGGAGAAGCTTAATGTCGACTACATCGAAGTTCATGGAGCGGTTCGGACAACGGGTGCGAACCCGGGACGTCGTCCAGGTGTCGTCAGGCTCTCCCGTCCGGCTGAGCCTCAGCTTTCTACACGGCGCAAATACTCCTGAGGCTGCTAGGGTTCTCGTCAGGAGACAGCTGCCGCTGAGGACGGCCCATGCGGTCCTCACGGAGATGGTCGATCAGGGCAAGGCGTTCGTGACTGTTCCTTGCGTCGACGACCTGCGGGCACTGAAGGACGAACTCTCGTCCGCAGGAGTGATCGCGAAGGTTCATGCGCCGCGGCCGATAAGCGTTCGCGAAGTTCGGGATAGCACCAAGCTGTCCCAGGAGGCGTTCGCCGTGAGGTATGGCCTCGATCTGGCAACGCTTCGAAACTGGGAGCAAGGTCGCTCGGAACCGGATGCAGCGGCGAATACTCTGCTTTGGACCATCGCCCGGAATCCGGAGGCAGTCGAAAAATCGCTCGACATGGAGGACGAAGTGGCGGCGCCGTCGCCCTAGTAGTCTAAGTCTGGGGAGAGGGCCGTCGGAACGGCCACTCCATCGCGCGGCTACTCGGCATGCCAATGAACTCTAACTCGACCGCGCTTTGCTCCATCGTGGGCATAATCCCAATCAGATCCGCAAACTGCAGCACGACCTGTCGAGACGCACGGAGCACGCCCTGGAGGCGGGCCTGCGCCTCCAGTCCCTTAGCCAGAACCGGAATATCTCGTCACCGCTACGGCCCGGAACTGGCCGCCACCGCCTCGCAGGTAAACCGGCTCACCGCCACCCTTGAAGAGGTGGCGGCAAAGGTCACTGCATTGATCGCGCGGCCCGCGAAATTGCAGCACGCAGATCCAGCTGCCTCCGGGGAGGTTCACGGCCGGGATTCAGCGGCCTCCTCGTCTGCTGCGACAGCTAGTCCGATGACATGATGCACCAGGAACACGTCGACGAGGTACGCAGCCTCGTCCCGGGAAAAAGGCAACATGTCTGCCGTGATTTCATTATCGATATAGGACTCGGCGTCCCAAAGGGTGCGAGTCAGCTTCTCGTTGGCCGGCTCAATCCGCTCAATGACCCTTTCGAACGCGGCGTTGGCGGCCTCGATAAGCACAGTACGGTCGGCCCCGGCGACTGGCAGGGACGCAATAACGGCATGGGAATCCATGACGAACGTTTCCTTCAGGAGTGGCGGTCTCTTGCCTCAGCATTTCGGTCGCCATGCCGACGCTGATTCTTGCTGGGGTGGCTCGTCGAAGCGCCAGGCGCCACCTTGTACTCACATGCGCAGCCGCAGGATACGCGAGAATTCGGCAGATGCAATCAAAGGTGACAAGCACGGCAGCGCCAGGGACAGAACAGTGTCGGCATAGTGGGCGAAAGGCGGTCTCCGAGCTTTAGGTTCCCGCACGAAGCGGCCTGGAACCCAAGCCTGATCCCCGGAGCCGCCGTCGCGCGTCCCGTCAAGCGCAGGCGCGCGCACTCCGCAAGGGCCTGAGCGGAGCGTCCCTTGAGGACGAGCACGGCTGCGCGAGGGACAGAGCGCGTCGGAGGCGGACCGGGTTCAGGCGGCCTGATCCTTGGTGAGTCCAGAGCGTCTTCTTTGGTCGGCCGCTCGGCGAAACGCCGTTCCTGGGGGTAGCAACCTGGCCCTACCATTTCGAAAGCAAGGAGCTAAGGGGATTAAGCCTTCCGGTTTCGGCACGCGTTGTCAAGTCGGCGGATAGATGAGTGTTGTGATGTCTGCTACAATCGAAAAGTAGCGTCGAGGGGGGGGCGACAATGGTTGAAGTGTTCCGCGGAAGGAGCGGTAAACTCGAACACGAAGGGGCCGCGCCCGGCAGAGTCCATGCGCAGGCAAATCACCGCAAGGCGTTGGGGTACTGGCTCGGGTTCTTGAAGGGCGTGATGGCCAGCGAGCGGGTCGAGCGGGCGGAGATGCCGCCACTCAGGGTCGAAGCTGAGCAGTTCCTGTCCCTTCTTCACGACGATGATGCTGCCGAGCTCATCCGCGATCTGGACATTTGGGGTAACGCGCCCGAAGAGATCTACGCCGTCCTTGAAACGATAATCGGGCTCACGGGAGTTTGTCGCCGCTGACGACAAGGACGAAGTCAACGAGTTCTACGGATTCTGTGCCGGTATCGCCTGCGACAACTCCATCACGCCAGCAGAGGTCGAAAAACTGCTGTCCAGGTTGGACTCGAGTGTGGTCCTGCGCAGAGACAGCCGCGTGGCATCTCTCGGAGAAACTGCCAGAAGGTCTTTTGCTGACGGTCGCATAACCGCCGACGAGGCAGAAGACATATGCGGGTGGATTGCCCGTCTTGTCGGCGACAGCGCGACAGACACGGGGCTGCCTACCTTCGGCAATGTGGGTGTCATTGACGGCGCCTTGGAGGATGCAAGCCAGTTCGTGATCCCGAGCCGGATGTTCGTCCTCACGGGAAAATTCGCCATCGGCCCGCGAAAGGCAGTCGCTGCGATGATTTGCGAACGCGGCGGTGATTGGAAGGACACCGTCTGCGGCCAGACCGACTACCTCATCGTCGCGGCCGAAGCGTCTCGGGACTGGAAGCACAGCCACGAAGGCACGAAGATCATAAGGGCAATGGAGCTTCGCGAAAAGGGAGGTCGGCCGGATCTGGTTCTTGAACCGATGCTGGCCAAAGCGTTGGGTTTCTGACCGCCTCCATCCGGCAAAGGGAAACCCTATTGTCTTGGAGGTGCGGCTTCAGAGCCTAGTCGTCGGAAGCGCGGAGCCTGAACACCTGAGCCTTAGTGAATCCTGATACGGGTCGTTTTTCAAGGCGGGTAGCGGCGGCACCTGGCGCCATCAACCCGCAAAGGATCGGCTGCGAGCATGCCGCCGCTGCGGCTGCGCCTGCGCCGTGATTGCAGCGCTCAGCCCGACACGTCGGGCGGCTGTCAGCGGGGATAGTCCTCCGCTCGGAACAGGAGCCGGATCGATGCCCCTCAACGTAGGCCACGCGGTTGTTTAAACAACATATAACCCATTGAGTTACTGCCAAATGTTTCTGGCCACGACCCTGAGGCGTCAAAAAGTTACGCTTTCTATTTTAGGGAAAATCGCCGAAAAAATATGTTTGAGGTTTCGTCAACTATCGGGACCGGTGGACGATTTTGCACCTGGCGGCCGCCCGGCGGCCTGCTCGACGCTCGTCAAAAAATACCGTCGCACAACCATGCATCCTAGACCGATGCCATCCAACCGCAAGGGAGCACCGCCCGGACTGCCCGCGCCTTGATCAACCCCTGCGTTCTGGTTATATTACTGGAAATATGTCGGAGGCAACTATGGGCAGCTCGCAAAAACGCGCCATTCAAAACTATCGATCTCGCCTCAGCGAGCGCGGCTTGGCGCGCTTCGAAGTGCTTGGCCGCGATGCCGATCGCGACCTTATTCGATCTTTGGCTCGCCGCCTGGCCGAAGATGGGCCGGACGCCTCTAGCCTGCGCGCTGCTGTCAACCGGACCATCGCTGGCGAGCCGCCCAAGCTCGGCGGAATCCTCGCCGCCTTGCGTCGTTCTCCACTAGTCGGCGCTGATCTCGATCTTTCCCGCCCCCGTGAAGAGGGACGCAAGATCGACCTGTGACACGCTACCTCCTCGATACCAACATCATCAGCAATGTCGTCAAATCGCAGCCGTCGGAATCGCTCCTGGCATGGATGTCGAGACAGCTTGACGAGGATTTGTTTATCGCTTCGCTGACCGTTGCGGAAATTCTTCGCGGGGTTCTGGAGAAGCCGCGCGGGAAAAAACGCGACGCACTCGACAGGTGGTTCTCTGGGCCTGAGGGGCCGCAGGCGCTGTTTGCAGGCCGCATCCTCTCGTTCGACGACAAGGCCGGGCTGATCTGGGCGCGGCTGATGGCAGGAGGAAAAGCGGCCGGCAAGCCGCGCAGCGGGCTCGATATGATCATCGCCGCTGTCGCCGGAGCGAACGAGTGCGTGCTGGTAACGGATAACGAAAAAGACTTTGCCGGGCTCGAGGTCGTCAATCCGATACGCGGAGCGGTCTGATGCGGCGGCGGGTCAAGGAATGCTCGGGAGGGCAAGATGGCTGAAACTCAGATAGAGTGGACAGACTCCACTTGGAAACCGGTCGCAGGATGCTCGATCGTTACGGCAGGCTGCACCCATTGTTATGCAATGGAGATGGGCCAAACGCCTTGACGCCATGGGCATCGCGAAATGTGCGGGGCTTACCCGTAAAACGGGAAAGCGCACGGTGTGGAATGACGTGGTGCGGGAAGACCGCGAGGCGCTGGCCATTCCCTACGGATGGAAGAAACCGCGAAAAATCTTTGTAAATTCGATGAGCGACCTCTTTCACGAGGGTGTCAGCGACGAGTTCATCCTCAAGGTCTGGAAGGTCATGCGCGAGACCCCGCGCCACAACTATCAAATTCTTACTAAGCGTCCCGAGCGAATGGCAGCCCTTGCCGCCTCGGCGATGGGCGACATCCTGCCCAATGTCTGGCTGGGCACGAGCATTGAAAACGCGGACGTCGTGAGCGAGTCGACTATCTCCGCCAGGCACCCGCGACCATTCGCTTCATCTCCTTTGAGCCTCTGATTGGATCGGTTGGCACCGTCGATCTCCGTGACATTTATTGGGCAATCGTAGGCGGTGAAAGCGGCAAATTCGCTCGACCGATCAGGGAAGAATGGATCGATGGAATTTACGGCCAATGCCTGACGGCCGGTACCGCCTTCTTCTTCAAGCAGTGGGGAACCTGGGGCAAGGACAATAAAAAGCGTTCAAAGAAAGCCAACGGGCGTGAGTATCGGGGCCAGACTTGGGACGAGACGCCGACTACCCCGCAGGACGCGGTAGCAATGTAGAATAACATCCGGCGGGGGGAAGTTTAGGTGGTCGAAAAACGATATGAATGGGTCGACGGAGCAAAGCTGGAGGAACACTCTCGCCGCAAGCATAAAATATTGCGCGAATATGTCTTCGACTACCTGACGGTTCGCTGCAGGCTGCCTCAGCAGGAGCGCTTTCGCCTTGCTATCGTCGACGGTTTCGCTGGCGGCGGGCGCTGCCAGTGCGGCTCACTTGGATCGCCGTTGATTTTCATCGAGGAACTGAAACGAGCCCTCGAGGCGGTGAACACGCAGCGCGCCGTCCAAGGGCTTGGCGCTGTCGAAGTTGAATGCCTCCTCGTATTCAACGACGCCAGCCGCGAAGTCATCGAGCTTTTGAAGACGCACGTCGCCCCCATGCAAGCGGAGGCAAACCAAGCCTGCCCAAAATTGCATTTACGCGTCGAGTATCTGAACGAGTTCTTCGAAGTCGCCTATCCCAATATCAAGCGCCTACTGGAGCAAGGCCGGTATCGGAGCGTCATCTTCAATCTCGATCAGTGCGGGCATAGTCACGTCGAGCGAAACACCATTCTCGACATCATGCACTCCTATCCCGCGGCTGAGATCTTCTACACCTTCGTCATTAGCTCCCTGCTGGCCTTCCTTCAGAAGGACCAGCCGGAGCGACTTCGCGCCCAACTGGATCATCTCGGCTTGACGAGCAATGACATCCAAGCGCTGGATGCCCTGATGAGTCAGAAGGATTGGCTCGGCACGGCCGAGAAAATCGTCTTTGATGCTTTCCGGTTGTGTGCACCCTATGTCAGCCCATTCTCGATCAACAACCACGGAGGATGGCGGTATTGGCTGATCCACTTCGCCAATGCTTATCGGGCTAGGCAGGTCTACAACAATGTCCTCCACGACAACGCCAGCTTACAGGCACATTTCGGTCGGTCTGGCCTTAACATGCTGTCCTATGATCCAAAGCATCATGAAGGCATGCTCTATCTCTTCGATATCAGCGGTCGAGCTTCGGCGAAGAATCAGCTTCTCGGGGATATTCCACGCTTGATCACGGAATCCGGGGACGCCATGTCCGTCATGGACTTCTATGAGAGCATCTACAACATCACACCTGCACATGCGGACGATGTGCACGCGGCGATCATAGAGAATCCGGACCTTGAGGTCATAACCCCCGCTGGAGGTGAGCGGAGGAAGGCCAATACAATTGGCGTCGATGACGTGATCAAGATCAAGAAGCAGATCAGCTTCTTCCCAATGTTCTTGAACGCCGGGACAAAGGGCGGTGCCAAAGGATGACCGCGCGGCGTCGGGACCCGGAATGGCGCGAGTTCGAATGCCTAGTCGCGCGGATTGAGGCCGACGCCGGACCTCAGGGCCTGGTCGTTACGTCGCCGGATCGTCTTCGCTGCAAACTCACCGGTCGGATGAGAGAAGTGGATGCAAGCATTCGTGCTCGGGTCGGCAGCACCGAAATGCTTGTTACAATCGAATGTCGACGCTGGCGAAAGACCCAGGACGTAACTTGGATCGAGCAGCTAGCCACAAAGAAGTCTTCGATTGGCGCGGATCGAACCATTGCCGTCAGTGTATCTGGCTTTTCCCCAGAGGCTCAGATTGTCGCGTCTCATGCGGGCATTTCGCTGCGGAAACTTTCGGAAATTACGGTTGCGGAAATCAACTCGATCCTGCGACTGGACTTTGTGCTCTTTTGGCATCGGGCCTGTGCCATTGCACAGGTCGGCATCCGGAGATTTCGTTCGCTCGATTGGAAAGTTCCCAGTCCCCAGGACGTCGATTTCATTTTACCGGAGGATACTGACCCGCTCGCACCGATCTTTCGCAACACTGAGTCCGATACAACTTGGTCTCTAACCGATCTGTGGCACCAAATTCAAGAGGCCGCAGATCCGTTTGACGGCATTCATAAGGCGCAACCGCCTGCGTTCCGGACGGCATGCTTTCCTTATCCTGGCTCAGTCACCCTCACAACCACCAACGGCCCCTGCGTGCTGGGTGACGTCCTCCTCACCGTCGCACTTTGGACAGAGGCCGAGCAGATCACTCTCGATGAGGGGCACAAGGTCGAATACGCATCCGACAAGATGGCCGCGATCCAGCGCGTCGAATTCGCCTCGCGCCGGCGAAAAACGAACGATTGGCGCATCTCCCTCCAGATCCCAAAAGACTCCGAGGACACCGCCGATCTGCGAATGGGAGGCGATCGGTCTGAAGCCGAGAAATAGCGACACACATTGCATTTTGAAAAACGTCTACCGGTTTGTGCCCCCGCCCGGCCCTACGTGTATGCGCAGCAATCGGACAATCTGCTGTGAGAATCCTGGCCAGGGGCGTGCATCCCAGGAGGGATCTCAATGAGTATCGCCCAGACAGTTCGACCGGTTCATTTGCGACCGGCCCATCGTCTCGGGTCGTAGCGGCTCTCGCTACGACCGCCGCGAGCGATACTGGCCTACGTTGGACCCGATACGCGCTCTGGAGCAGAGAAGTGAGCTCGATCGGACTTGGGACGTGCTGATGGGGCGTATATCCACTCAGCGCGACCGCCTTGTCCGCTCCCCACAATCCGACAGTGGAAATCAAGCTGCTCATTGGCCCAAGCTCGCTGCTGAGGCTGCCTGGGGCATAAGGAATGCAGCTACATCTCTAATGACGTTCCCAAGATCACCCGGATCGTGAGCGACTTCTCCAACAAACGCGCGCCGCTGTCGCTACTTTTGCGCATCCTCGGAAAAGGCCGACGTCAGCGCATCGGGCAGGTCTTGAGGTATCGCCGTTCCGCGCCGCGCGAAGGTGGCGGCGATCGCTCGTGGCAACCTGTCGTCGTCGAAGGTGAAGGACCGGCTAAGAATCCAGATGTCGTAGAAGTCCTTCATCCTGCTATTCGCCCGCCCCAGCGCCACCATCGCCTGAAATTTCTCGGCAATGACGGTTTCCCGCGCATAAGCCCGCAGCCGGGGCATGGGAAAGTCGAGCATGGAATGATAGTCCAGCTCTTCGGCACCAGGCTCCAGCGCATCGCCAAAGCCGATGTCGATCGTCAGGCTGACCCGGGCGCCGCTGATCGAGGCCGTCGTCCGCAGCCTGAGCCCACCATACTCCAGCTCCTCGCGAATGCGGTCGACCCGGAGTGCGTCAGCGTCGAACTCGACGCCATCGCCAGCGTCCTGCGCCAGGACCTCCCGAAACGTCGCCAGCATCGGCTCCGCGCTCGGATCGCCAAAACCCAGCAGGTCAAGGTCGCGGGTGCCGCGGTGCGGATCATCGAACCAGCTCATCGTCAGCATCGCGCCCTTCAGCACGAAGCGGTCGGCGTGGGGTGACTGGCTAAGCCGGAAAGCAGCCGCTCGAGGCGAAGCGGGTCAGAACCAGATCGAGGGTCTGGCCACTTACCTTGGCGAGTTGCAGCAGACGTGCGCGCACTGAGGCGCCGATGTTCTTGATCTCTTTAGCCATTGGCAGTCAGCGCCTCGATATACGGCCGGATGACCGTGGCGACACCGCCACGCTCAGCCTGCCTGGCAATTTCGCCGGGCGTGGCCTTGCGCTGGCGAAGCGCTTCCTGGAGGCCCTCGATCGCCACCGACAGGCCGATCTTGTTGCGATATCGAAAACAGTCCGCGATTGTTTTGACAACCCCAAAGACTTTTACGGTCACGCCCTCGACAACATGAGTTTCTACGCTGTCGTTGAGCAGACTTTCGGTAAAACGCACGATGCGAATGGGTGTGCCGTCGGGTTTGGGAGCCCAGTCCTTCTGGCCGATGGCCAGCCATACCTGTCTCGGAAGCTGATCCGTCAGCTGGTGGAATGCCAGGGCTGACACAAGGCAGACAACGCCTTTGGGTACGCGCTTGGCAGCCTCGGCTAGGCTATGATTAGCGTCGAGCGGCGCATCGGAGAGCTGGTAGAGGCCGCGTGCGAGCCGGAGCACCTCCCCATCCCGTTCCATGCGACTCATCGTGGCCGCTGTTACGCCGGCGTTGCGCAGCTCCGCGAGACGCGCGATTCCGCGCACTGTCAGAAGTGCGTGGGCGATTTGGCGCTGGGGAGCGGGCTCTGGCATTGATACGAAATCTCGGAATTAAGGGGTTACAGTCCGAGGATTTGTATCACTTGTTGAGAATCAATGGAAGCCAATCGTCAGCCGCATTGAGCCTTGCGCCGCAGCCATGCTTTGAGCTCGCCGTGGACGGCGGCGTCTTCGAGCAGGATATCGGTTTCCTTGGGATGTGGTCCATCGGGATAGAGATCGGAGCCATCGACAAGATGGATTTCATCCCCGTCGATGCTGAGCGTCCCATCGCGCGGCGACCGGCGCATGAAGGCCTCGGCCGTACGCCGCATCTTCGCAAGCCGGCCTTACCGCGCAGCCGCCGTTGTGCTGGGGCGCATCCGGTATGCACGTGTCGCAACAGATCCTTCAAAGAAAATCGCGGACTTTTAGCACTCCAAACCGCTGAGAATATGTACGTTGAGCCTATCATTTGGGCTGCGGGTCGAGACCGTGACGTATCGGAAACGATCTGCGATGCGGTCGGGCGTATTGACCTCGTCGGACGGCAAGATTGCCTCTGAAATTAGTGGAAGGACGCCAAATGGAGGAAGTCAATACAAGGAGTGCCGGCCGATGATGACACTGGTCATGCGCCTAAAGGCCGCGGCTCATCTTGATCGACTTCGAATCCTGGGACTTTGTGCGCATGCGGACCTGACCGTCTGCGAGCTGGCAGAAGTTCTGAGTCTGTCTCGCGAGCACGTGGTCGCACACGTGCGCCAGCTCGCCAGAGCCGGCTTTCTTCTCGGCAACCAACATCGCCCCTGGCCTTCGTACCACCTCGAAGCAGGAGGCTCGGACGGCGGCTTGGTTCAATTGTTGGTTGATCTCCTGCCCCACGGCGATGGCCATCACAGACAAGACCTACAGCGCCTGGAGGCGATACAGGGCGCGCGGTCCAAGGTGGCCGCCTGCTTGTCCTGAAACTTAGTCCCAATGGAGCGCGAAGCTGATATGGACAATTCGACTGGCGGCGCCATCGCGGAGCTTGACACTTGCGAGTGGCCTCACCTGGCTGTCGCAGATTCTCGCGTTCACGAGCTGCTTTTAAGACAGGAGCGCCAGGAGCGGACGACCCTCAAACTTATCGCCTCCGAGAACTTCGCGTCCTCGGCGGTGCTGGAAGCGACCGGGTCTATTTTCACCAACAAGTATGCCGAGGGATATCCCGGCGCGCGCTACTACGCCGGAAACGAGATTGTCGATGAGCTTGAGAATCTCGCCATCGAGCGATTGAAGGCGCTGTTCGGCTATGAACACGCCAACGTGCAGCCTTATTCCGGCTCGCCGGCCAATCAGGCTGTCTGTCGAGCGCTGTTGTGTCCGGGAGACAAGATGATGGGCTTGACCCTCCCCGGCGGGGGGCATCTGACGCACGGTTGGGCCGTCAACTTCTCCGGCACTGATTATCAGCGAGTTCCGTACGGGCTGCACGAAAAGACGCAGCAGATTGACCATGACCGCTTGCGCGAGACGGCCAAACGCGAACGACCGAAGCTCATTTGGGTCGGCGGAACTGCTTATCCGCGCATCTTTGACTATGAGGCAATGGCCGACATTGCTTCGGAGGTGAACTCCTATCTGGTAGCCGACATCGCCCACATCAGCGGCCTCATTGTCGCAGGAGTGCATCCGAATCCCGTTGGCCATTGCGATGTTGTCACCAGCACCTCTCACAAATCGATCCGCGGCCCCCGCGGTGGCTTCATCTTGTCAAGGAATGAAGACCGCTATCAGGCGCTCTACCATTCCAAGAGCAAACACAATCTGGCCAAACGCATAGACCGTGCCGTGTTCCCTCTCCTCCAGGGCGGACCGCACATGAATACGATTGCCGCGCTAGCTGTCGCTCTGCACGAAGCAGGGAATGCATCCTTCCGTGTGTACGGTCAGCAGATCGTCAACAACGCCAAGGCTCTGGCCCAGGCCCTTCTGGAGCGAGGTTATGAACTCGTCACGGGGGGCACTGACAATCACATGCTGATCCTTGATCTTAGGGACCGGCCGCTGTCTGGGAAAGCCTATGCCGAGCGTCTGTCGCAAGCAGGTATCATTACGAATTTCAACATGGTGCCGGGGGACCGGCGCCATCCCGCGCTCACCAGCGGCATTCGGTTAGGCACGCCAGCAGTGACGTCTGTGGGCATGCGCGAGGCGGAAATGCTGCAGATTGCCGCTTTCATCGACCTGGTTTGCCGCCAGCCCGATGATTCGGACGTCCATGCCCGCGTGCGCAGAGACGTTGCCGACTTCTGCGCTGCGTTCGACGTGCCTGGCATCTCCGACAGGTAAGACGGCCTGATCAACTGTCACATCTATTTCCAACGTTTGAAGCGAGGAAATCCCATGACTAGAAAATTCGTGTTTTCTTCCGAATCCGTCGGCGCCGGACATCCCGACAAGATGGCCGACAATATCTCAGATGGCGTGCTCGATGCGATCCTTCGCAAGGATCCCAAGGCTCGTGTCGCTTGTGAAGCGTTGGTGAAGTCAGGGATGGTCGTTCTGGCTGGCGAGATCACCAGTCACGCGCATATCGACTACAGCCAAGTTGCCCGCGATATCATTTTGGACATTGGATATGACGACGATGCGATCGGCTTTGACGGCCGGCGTTGCGCCCTGATCTTGGCCTTGACCGAGCAGTCGCCTGACATCAGCCAGGGCGTCGACGAGGGACGAGGGCAGGATCTCGATCAGGGAGCCGGGGATCAGGGCCTCATGTTCGGGTACGCGTGCAACGAGACCGAAACATTGATGCCGTTGCCAATCCAACTCGCTCACGAATTGACAAAAAAACAGGCGGAGGTGCGCCAAACCGGCCGCCTTGGCTGGCTTCGCCCGGACGTTAAATCTCAAGTGTCCGTCCGTTATGAGGGTTTGCGCCCGGTAGCGCTTGATACCATAGTCCTGTCGACGCAGCACGACGAAGAGGTCTCACAAGCCACGGTCCGCGAAGGCGTCATTGAGGAGATCATAAGGCCGGTCTTGCCCCACGACTTGGATACGACCGGGATAAGGTTCCTGGTCAATCCAACAGGCCGGTTCGTGGTCGGTGGGCCGCGGGGCGATTGCGGGCTTACGGGCCGCAAGATCATCGTCGATTCCTACGGCGGTATGGGGCGTCACGGCGGCGGTGCCTTTTCGGGCAAGGACCCGTCCAAGGTTGATCGGTCGGCCGCCTATGCGGCGCGGTACGTTGCAAAAAACGTCGTTGCCAGCGGACTGGCGGAGGTGTGCGAGGTTCAGCTTGCTTACGCGATCGGTGTGGCCGCGCCGGTCTCTATCCTCGTCAATACATTCGGAACCGCAAAGATTGATGAAAAAAGAATCGAGCGCGCCGTCCTTGAGCTTTTCGATCTCCGGCCGAAAGGCATCATCAAGGCGCTTGATCTCCTACGGCCGATTTACCGCAAGACCGCGACATACGGACACTTCGGCCGCGAAGAGCCGGAGTTCACCTGGGAAAAGACGGACAGAGCTGACGACCTGTTGCGTGAGGCAGGACCGGCAGCTGCGTGATGCGCGGGTATTGGATGCGTGGGCATAGGGCGACCCATTCCACACTCGCCAAAAACACGCCGGCCCCGGCGTGGCGAGAAGCCGGCTCGGGTTTTGGCGGAGACACTGATGTCGAAATATGACGTGCTTTGCATCGGCAATGCCATTGTCGACATCATCGCGCAGTGCGACGAGGAATTCCTCGAGACCAACGGCATCATAAAGGGTGCGATGAACCTCATCGACACACAGCGCGCCGAACTGCTCTACAGCCGCATGGGCCCGGCCATCGAAGCCTCCGGCGGCAGCGCCGGCAACACGGCGGCGGGTGTCGCCAGCTTCGGCGGCCGCGCCGCTTTCTTCGGCAAGGTCTCCAACGATGCGCTGGGCGAAATCTACGCCCACGACATCCACGCGCAGGGCGTCGCCTTCGACACCAGGCCGCTCAAGGGCGAGCCGCCGACGGCGCGCTCGATGATCTTCGTCACGCCCGATGGCGAGCGCTCGATGAACACCTATCTCGGCGCCTGCGTCGAGCTCGGGCCGGAGGATGTCGAGGCCGACAAGGCGTCTGGCGCCAAGGTCACCTATTTCGAAGGCTATCTGTGGGACCCGCCGCGCGCCAAGGAAGCGATCCGGCAGACGGCGAAGCTGGCGCACGCGGCAGGCCGCGAAGTCTCAATGACACTATCGGATTCGTTCTGCGTCGACCGCTACCGCGACGAATTCCTCGACCTGATGCGTTCGGGCACGGTCGATATCGTCTTTGCCAACAGCCACGAGATCAAGTCGCTCTACCAGACGGCGTTGTTCGACGAGGCGCTGGCGCAGATCCGCAAGGATTGCCGCATCGCCGCCGTGACCCGCTCGGAAAAAGGCTCCGTCATCGTGCGCGGCGACGAGACCGTGGTGATCAAGGCGACCGCCATCAAGGAACTGGTCGACACGACGGGTGCCGGCGATCTCTATGCCGCCGGCTTCCTGCATGGCTACACGCAAAGCCGCGACCTGCAGACCTGCGGCGACCTTGGCTCCCTGGCGGCCGGACTGGTGATCCAGCAGATCGGCCCCAGGCCGCGGCAGAATCTGCGCCGCGAGGCTGAGCAGGCGGGATTGTTGTAGGGCGGTGTTTCAGCGAGGTGCTGCCAGCGCCCTTTGTGAGGCTGTCCAGACAAGCGCGTACACATCGAAATGTCGCGTGCCCGTCCGTGAAGGATGGCGGTTTTCTCCAAATTTCAATTTTGCAGGCTCAGGAACGTTGTCGCACTTCGGCCAGTACTGCCGCCGATCATGATGGCCAAAACGTGTTTTTGACGAAGTCGTTTTTGAGCCGGGATCGTGTCACCGGCAGATTGCCCGAGCGGCGAGGCACAAGCCCGGAGAGTGGCGCAAACGGCTCAGCTCTACCGCGACCTGCGACTTGAGAACACGCCGCAAACGAACAATTTCACATAAAGACATAAACATTTCTTTATACCGCATTGACAACAAAGCGGACTGCTGCGATTGTCCGCGTGTCGTGGTTCTCCGCTAGGCGTTGCCGTAGCGGAGCTAAGAGGGAAGCCGGCGCTGCCCCCGCAACTGTAAGCGGCGAGCCAAACCCATCAATGTCACTGGGGCGAACTGCCCCGGGAAGACGGGGCAGAGGCTGTAACCCGCGAGCCAGGAGACCTGCCACGGTAAACAACGTCCACGGGCGGGGTGTCTGGTGGCCGCGGCAGCTCGGCGTTTATGCCGGCCTTCTAGCGCCTTCCTTGTCCCCGCCGCAACCATTGGGGTATGGAATGAATGTCTCCCAGCAAGTTCCCATAGCAACGCTTGGCATGCCGCGTATCGGTCGCCGGCGAGAACTGAAATTCGCGCTCGAAAGCTACTGGTCCGGAAAATCTTCTGCTGCCAACCTTCTGTCGACGGCGAAGGCACTCCGTGCCGCCAGCTGGAGCGAGCAGCACGACCGCGGCGTGTCGAAAATCCCGTCGAACGATTTCTCACTTTATGACCATGTGCTCGACACCGCAGCAATGGTCGGCGCCGTGCCATCCCGTTATGGCTGGACGGGCGGCGAGGTCCCCCTCGACATCTATTTCGCGATGGCGCGCGGGACGCAAGGCGATACTGCGGGTTGCGTTCACGCCAGTCACGGGCATGCAGTTCAGGGCCAGCGCGTAACCGCGATGGAAATGACCAAATGGTTCGACACAAACTACCACTACATCGTGCCGGAGCTGAGCGACGATCAGGCATTCGCCCTCTCGTCGACGAAACCAGTCGATCACTTTCTGGAGGCAAAGGAGCTCGGCATCCATACACGCCCGGTCATCCTTGGACCGGTCACCTTCCTCAAGCTGGCGAAGTCTCCCGACCAGTGTTTCAATCCCATAGCGCTCCTACCGCGGCTGCTGCCCGTCTACGAGCAACTCCTGCGGAGGCTGGAGCTCTCGGGGGCCGACTGGGTGCAGATTGATGAGCCGGCCCTTGTGCTCGACCTTAGCCCGAACGAACGAGCTGCCTTCGAATTCACATACGGCCAGCTGTCGAAAGCCGCGCCCAAGTTGAAAATTATGCTGGCGACCTATTTCGGGCCGCTGGGAGACAATCTGGCGACCGCGCTTTCGCTGCGCCTGGCGGGCCTACATCTCGACCTCGTGCGCGCTCCCGAGCAGTTGGAGACGGTTGGTCGGCTCGCACCGAAGGATCTGGTGCTCTCACTTGGCTTGATCGACGGCCGCAACGTCTGGCGCGCGAACCTGGCTGCCATTCTCGACCGCATCAAGCCGATCATTGCCGGCTGGCCGCTGGATTGCGTCGAGATTGCGCCTTCCTGCTCGATGCTTCATGTGCCGATGGACCTGCGGATGGAGACCGCGCTCGATGTGGATGTCAGTTCGTGGCTGGCATTCGCCGCCCAGAAGAGTGAAGAGCTGCTTGTGCTGGCCCAAGCCTTATCCGAAGGCAGGGAGGCCGTAGCAGGCGCACTGAAAGCTTCTGCCGAGGCGGCCGCGGCGCGCGCAATGTCTGGAAAGGTCCATGATCCGCTCGTCCATGGGCGGGTTATCAGCATTGACGGCGCCATGAAGCAACGAAAGAGCGCATTTGCCAAGCGCTCCAGAGTCCAGGCTGACACGCTCGGCCTGCCGCCGTTCCCGACGACGACGATCGGGTCCTTCCCGCAGACGCCCGAGGTGCGCAGGGCGCGCTCCGCTCATGCGAAGGGCCGGCTGAGCTATGTCGATTACCAGGCCTTCCTGAAGAAGGAGACCGAGGCGGCGGTCCGCTGGCAGGAGGAGATCGGGCTGGACGTGCTGGTACATGGCGAGTTCGAACGAAACGACATGGTCCAGCATTTCGGCGAGCAGCTGTCCGGCCTCGCCTTCACCCAGCATGGCTGGGTGCAAAGTTACGGCTCCCGGCTGGTGCGCCCTCCCATCATCTTCGGCGACGTATCGCGGCCCAATCCGATGACGGTTCTCTGGTGGCAATTTGCCCAGTCGCTGACGAAAAAGCCGGTGAAGGGCATGCTCACAGGCCCAGTGACGATTCTTAACTGGTCTTTTGTTCGCGACGACGTACCCCGCGCCGAGGCCTGCCGCCAGATCGCACTCGCCATCCGCGATGAAGTGGCCGACCTTGAAAGAGCTGGCGCAAGGGTGATCCAGATCGATGAGGCCGCGTTTCGCGAAGGCTTGCCCCTGCGGAAGTCCGATTGGAAACATTATCTCGGCTGGGCAGTCGAATGCTTCCGTCTCGCTTCAACGGGTGTAGAGGACGCGACCCAAATTCACACCCACATGTGCTATTCGGAGTTCAATGAGATCATCGACTCGATCGCTGAACTGGACGCGGACGTCATTTCGATCGAGACGTCGCGCTCCAAAATGGAACTGCTGGACGCCTTCACCAAGTCCAAATATCCAAACGAAATCGGTCCTGGCGTCTACGACATTCACTCACCACGTGTCCCGGAGATTGGCGAGATTTTGCATCTCGCCCAACTTGCCCGCGAGCGACTGTCGGACGGCCAATTGTGGGTGAATCCGGACTGTGGCCTCAAAACAAGGAAATGGGAGGAGGTCCGCCCTGCCCTCATCAACATGGTCGCTGCAGCATGCGCATTGCGGGAGAAAGTGCAGGCGCAGGCCGCTGAGCCACTGTGACGGGCAAACATGTGGCGGGCTTCGCGGATAATTCAAACAAAGGACGACATCGAAAAGCCGCGCACAGGTCGGTGGACGCCTGCGAGTCCCCACCCTTGTCGTCCAGCCGAAGGTCCGCTCGACGGCCCAGCGGCGGGGCAGGATTTGGAAGCGCTTCCGGTCCGAAGGACGGATGATTTCGCCACGAAATGAAGGAAGACGGCTTTGTCCAGAGCTGCAGCCTCTCACAGGCGCCAGCGGCCAACAGACACTTCACCGAGGGCCAACGCTTGAGGATGCCGCCTGAGCACCGGCACCATCGAGATAGCGGCCGATCCAGTCGAGTCCGTTACAGCCGGACTCGTCGTTTCGATGACGTAGCTTCGGTTGCACAATGGATGTCCCGGTCGCGGCCCGACGTACGAACCCGGACCTCAGCGCCAACCTAAGGAGACCGACGCACCTTGGGTTGGCCCCTACTGTCGGGTTTGTCGAGTTAGCGACACGGCGATGTTCGGCCCGGCGTGTCGCCGCGCTTTCAGTGAAGCCATTGATAACGTGCAGAACAGTTTTTCTGAGGCGCTTCCTACCCAGTTGGCACGACTCTTGATGTTCTAGTGGTATGGCGGCATACGCGTCCGACCGGTATCACTGATTCATGCTCTTATTCAGCACTAGAATGGGCCAACAATGACGACCGATATCTCAGCCTATGGTGTGACCGAATTGGCTCCCGAAGAAGCATCTGCAATTTCGGGAGGGATGTTTTGGGCAATAGCTTTCGCGATTTTGGGGACGTTCGGCCTTGCAGCTGTAAGCATAGGGGCAAAAGTCGCCGACCCAAATCACTGATTCACCCTTATTTCAAGCTCTAGGAAAGGAGAAAAAAATGAAGACCAATATGCAAGCCTATGGTGTGACCGAGTTAACGCGCGAAGAAGCATGTGCAACGTCCGGAGGGTGGTTCTGGCTGGCGTCGGCAATATTTAGCGGAGTTGCTGCGTTAGTATTTGGTATAGCAGCCGTGATAACATATGTTAAGCATCATTAAGATCCATAATATTCGCGACTGCTCTGGGGTTGACCTTGGTCATCTCCAGGCAGCTGTGGCCTGGTTTGTCGCGCTGACAGCGTGATGTTCGGCCGACGTACTCTCAGTCGGGTTGGGAAAAAGATATAGAACGTCTTTTTTGGCCTCTATTTGCGTGGTGGGCATGGGTATTGCCGCCATTAGGCGCGGGGGAGTGCTGCCAAGCGGCAGAATGATCGCCGATTTTCATCGTTTTGGAAAAGGAAACCAATGAATACCGAGACATCAGTATACTGCTTGACCCCGTTAACCCGAGAAGCAGGACCATCAACTTCCGGTGGTCTTTGGTTCATAGCCTCAGTTTCTGCTGTAGGATTTCGTTGACGTAGTGCGCGCCGAAGACATGGTGCATGATTGGCACCATCATAGATCAACATTATTGTAACCAGCGAGATCGTCATCAATATCTCACTTAGTCCTGAACTCGCCAACTGCACTGCAGAGAGCATCCTTTCTCGAGGATCAGAGAGAGCTTTGATCGTCTACAAGATTATTGTGCTCTCTGTGGCCGCGGTCTTGGTCTCGCTGCCTTTCATCACAGTAACGGTATCTTTCCAAAGTGCCGGTATTATTCGACCCACCGTCGAGAAGACGCCCCTAGTCGCACCGGTCTCCGGACGCATCTCCCGCATCCTTGCCGCCGAAAACGATCTGGTTGCTCAAGGGCAAGAGATCCTCGCCCTCGATGATGGGGTGGTTGAGGAAAAGCTCAGGGCGCTTAAAGGCGATATTCGCGCGAAGAGCGATTTTGCCAGTGACCTCGAAACCCTGATCTCCTCCGGCACGCAAGCCAAGGACCCGATCCGCCTCTTAACCGAGTCAGCCACGGCCGAGCGCGCCCATTTCCTCAACCTGCTGCGGGAGAACCAATATGCCCGCGATAATGCGGCCGCGGAACTTGAGCGTGCTAAGCGACTGCTCTCCGCTGCTGTAGCACCGGCAAAGGCCGTTGAGGAAAACGCCTTCGCACTTCAGAATGTCGAGATCCAGGGCGAGATCCTCGCCCGGCGCAAATTCGCCGAATGGAACCAGCAGCTGTTCGACGTTAACCTGCGCCTCCAGGAACTCACGGCCGCCTTGCATCAGCTTGAGAGCGAACGGGACCTGACTCTCATTCGAGCCCCCGTATCAGGCGCTCTCGAGCAATTCTCGGGCCTCGCTTCCAGCAGCTACGTCCAGGCCGGGCAAACCGTCGCTTGGGTTTCGCCGGATGGTGAACTGGTGGCGGAAATCTTCGTTTCCCCCAACGACATCGGCTTTGTGCGCCCGGGCCAGTCGGTGCGTCTCCAAGTGGATGCCTTCAACTACAATCAATGGGGTGTCATTGACGCGACGGTGCTCGACGTGGCGCACGACTTCACCCTGCACGACGGGAGACCGGTCTTCAAGGTCCGCTGCGCGCTCTCTCGCCGCCACCTCGCCCTCAAGCACGGGGTCATCGGTAACCTGAAGAAAGGCATGACCGTCCGGGCCCGCTTCCTCCTGGGTGACCGCAGTGTCCTGGGACTCCTGTACAGCGAGGCCGACGATTGGCTCAATCCGCTCCTGGCGAGCCACTGATCCTTCATTTTCCAAAAAGTCAGCGAGCCGCTATGTCGAGCAAAGCCATTAAGTTCAAGCAGCGCGATATCACCGACTGCGGGGCCGCCAGCCTTGCTTCTGTCGCGGCCTTCTATGGCTACAAGCTGCCGCTGTCGCGCGTCCGGCAGTATGCCTCGACCGACCGCTCCGGCACGACTGTGCTGGGCCTCATGGAAGCGGCCCGGAAGCTGGGCTTCGTTGCCAAGGGGGTAAAGGGTGGCTTCGACAGCCTATACAAGATCCCCAAGCCCGCCATCGCGCACGTAATCGTCAACGAGGTCCTGCATCACTTCGTCGTAGTCCAGGCGATCAATGCCAGGTGGGTCATCGTCATGGACCCAGCCTATGGTGAAATCCGCAAGCTGGCGCACGAGGAATTCAAAAAGCAATGGACTGGCGCCCTGGTGCTCCTGGTTCCGGCAGACACCTTCAAGCGCCGCGACGAGACCAGCTCACCCCTAGGTCGTTTCGTACGTCTGCTTGCGCCACACAAGGCGGCGATGGCGCAGGCTCTCGCGGGGGCCCTGGTGACGACGATCCTTGGCCTCTCGACGGCCATTTACGTCCAGAAGATCGTCGATCATGTGATTACAGCGGGCAACCGAAATCTGCTCAACCTCATGAGCGTCGCCATGCTGCTGATCTTGGTTGTACAGGTCGTAATCAATCTCCTCAGAAACCTGCTCGTCCTGCAAACGGGACAGAAAATCGACGTCCACCTAATCCTTGGCTATTACAATCACATCCTAAGCCTGCCTCAGAAGTTCTTCGACACGATGCGCATGGGCGAAATCATTTCCCGCATGAACGACGCGGTGAAGATCAGGAGCTTCCTGAACGACGTCTCGATCAACATGTTCGTCGACGTGCTAATGATACTGTTCTCGTTAGGGCTGATGTTCATCTACTCGTGGAAGATCGCGTTGGTCGTGGCGGCCTCCATCCCGTTGTACCTCTTCGTCTATTGGACCATCAACCGGCTGCATAGGAATCGACAGCGCGCCATGATGGAGAACGCTGCCGAACTTGAAACGCAACTGGTGGAGTCACTCGGAGCTGTCTCCACGATCAAGATCTCCGGCATGGAGAGCTCCGCGAACTTCAAGGTGGAGACCCGCTTCATCAAGATGCTGCATTCCGTCTACAGCTCCGGCCTGATCTCGATCTTTGGAGACAGTACCTCGACTTTCCTCGCAACTCTATTCTCCATCGTGCTGCTGTGGTTCGGAACGACGCTTGCCCTCGATCAAACCATCACGCCCGGCGAATTACTGTCCTGCTACACCTTGCTGGGCTATGTCACCCGGCCGGTTGCCAGTCTGATCCAGACCAACCGGATCGTTCAGGATGCTTTTATCGCGGCGGATCGCCTGTTCGAGATCTTCGACCTGGAGCCGGAAAGCGGTGGCGGCATCAATGCCGACAAATCCGACATTGGCGACATCCACCTGGAGAAGATCACGTTCCGCCATGGTAGCCAGCTCGAGCTTTTCCAGGATCTTAGCGTCACCTTCCGTCGGGGGGAAATGACAGCGGTGGTGGGGGAAAGCGGCTCGGGCAAGAGCACCCTTGCGGCGCTGCTGCAGAATGTCTACCCGCTTGAGGGTGGACACATACGGATAGGCCACTATGCCCTCCAGGACCTCTCGACCGTATCCCTGCGCAAGGTTGTGGCTGCGGTGCCGCAATCGGTCGACGTGTTCTCGGGCTCGGTGATCGACAACATCGCCCTTGGCGAGTTCGAGCCGGACGTCGAAAAGATCCTTCAAATCTGCGATCAAACAGGGCTGCGGGAGGTGATCGAGCGCTGGCCCGGTGGCTTCCAGGCCTATCTAGGCGAAAGCGGCGTACGCCTCTCCGGGGGCGAGAAGCAGCGCCTTGCGTTGGCTCGGGCTCTGTATCGGGATCCGGAGATCCTGATCCTCGACGAAGCAACCTCCTCTCTCGACTCGGTCGCCGAGGCGTTTGTCCTGCGAGTGGTTGAGGATCTGCGTCGGGGCGGCAAGACCATCGTCATCATCTCTCATCGACTCAGCACCATCCGTGGGGCGGACAAAATAGTGGTCTTGGACAAGGGGCGGGTTGTTGCGGAGGGAAGGCATGCTGATTTGGTGGCAACTGAAGGCGCTTACGCTCGCTTGTGGCGAGTGCAAACCGAAACCAGCTAACAGCTTCAGGTGAGGACATTGCAGAATCCCAAGACCAATCATGGCTTCGCGCTGGTGCGCTCATCAGAACGCCATAGGAGCCGTCGGGAGCGCTGAACCGTCCGTCGGTCGAGCGGTCAAAGAAGATCGGCTGCCGCTAGGCTGTGTAGAAGCGGTGAACCTCCTGCCCTGCCGGTAGCTTCACCAGCTGGGGAAGGCGCCTGCCAGGTCTGCGGGAGGAAGTGGCCCGCTCACGCTCCCTGCTCAGGATGCCGGCAAGCACGGTGGCGATATGGCGGTCGTGCGGTCGAGCGGTTGGTCGCACCACCCTACGTGTAAGGAGATTCTGATGTCGAACATGATGAAGGCGCTGGTCAAGGCCAAGGCGGAACCGGGCATCTGGATGGAACAAGTGCCGGCGCCGGAAATCGGCCCGAACGACGTTCTGATCAAGATCAAGAAGACCGCGATCTGCGGCACCGACGTCCACATCTACAATTGGGACCAGTGGGCGCAGAAGACCGTGCCGGTGCCGATGGTGACCGGCCACGAATTCGTCGGCACAGTCGCCGACTTCGGCGCGGCGGTCACCGAATACAAGATCGGCCAGCGTGTTTCGGGCGAAGGCCACATCGTCTGCGGCCATTGCCGCAATTGCCGGGCGGGCAGGGGGCATCTGTGCCGCAACACCCTCGGCGTCGGCGTCAACCGGCCCGGCGCCTTCGGTGAATATCTGGCGATCCCGCAGCACAACGTCGTGCCGATCCCCGACGACGTGCCCGATGAGATCGCCGCAATATTCGATCCCCTGGGCAATGCGGTCCACACCGCACTGTCCTTCGATCTCGTCGGCGAGGACGTGCTGGTCACCGGCGCCGGGCCGATCGGCATCATGGCTGCGCTGGTGGCGCAGTGCGTCGGCGCGCGAAAAGTGGTCATCACCGACATCAACCCGGTGCGGCTGGCACTGGCGAAAAAACTCGGCGTGCAGCACGTTGTCGATGCGTCGAAGGAAAAGCTGCGCGATATCATGCCGGCGCTCGGCATGACTGAAGGCTTTGACGTCGGCCTCGAAATGTCGGGCGCCGCCCCTGCATTCCGAGACATGATCGACACCATGAACAATAGCGGCAAGATCGCCATTCTCGGTATCGCCCCGACCGGCTTCGAGATCGACTGGAACAAGGTCATCTTCAAGATGCTGCATCTCAAGGGCATCTATGGCCGCGAGATGTTCGAAACCTGGTACAAGATGATCGCGCTGGTGCAGGGCCCGCTCGATGTCAGCGGCCTGATCACGCACCGCATCGGCATTGATGATTTTCAAGTAGGCTTCGACGCGATGCGCAGCGGCAGCTCGGGCAAGGTGGTGATGGACTGGCAGGGCGACTGGTCGATGTGACTTTGCGGAGGTGCTGACGGGAACGCCACCCTGGCTGCCGTCGATCTCCCCGCGAGGGGCATCGCTGGTGCAAGGCAGTGGCTCCTGCCACCAACGTGCGACGCTCAATCGTGCCGCGACGTATCACGGCCCGATCGCACGGTTGCGCTTATGGCAATTCGCCCAGATCGGTCAAGGAATGCTCATTGGCCCCCGACGCGATCGCCTGTTTTCCCAATGCCTAGGATCGAGGTCGAGGTGTTGTGGGCGTTTCAGTTGGCAAGATGGGATATGTGATCTCCGGTCGCTTTCCGGTCAGCGAATTAAGGTAGGCAACGATCCGATCGATTTCGATTTGCGCTAGCTCTTCGCCAAGCTGGGTGGTGCCCATGATGGCGACCGCCTCGCTCAGGTCCCAGACCTTGCCCGAATGAAAGTATGGCGCGGTGATTGCTACGTTGCGCAGCGATGGCACGCGGAAAACATAGGAATCCTCTGGTACATTGGTGACGGCAAATCGTCCCTTGTCGTTCTCCGGCAGAATGTCGGCGCTAGGCTTGTCTACGAGGCCGAATGGGTAATAGCCTTCCCCACCAATATTGACACCGGAATGGCAGGACGAGCAGCCCTTTTCCATAAAAAGGGCCAGGCCCTGTTTCGCTTCGGAACCGATGGCGGTGTCATCTCCATTGAGGTAGGCGTCGAAGGGGGCCGGCGTGACCAGTGTCCCCTCGTAGGCTGCGAGTGCATTGACTACGTTTTCGAGGGTGATGGGATCTGCTTGCTCCGGGAAAGCTGAATGGAACAACTCCACGTATTGCGGCATCGATTTGAGCGTCTCGACCACTTGCTGCGATGTGTTGGCCATCTCGGCACCGGCCTGTATCGGCCCTTTGGCCTGAGCTTTCAGGTCTTCGGCGCGACCGTCCCAAAACTGTGATTTGTTGAAGACAGAGTTAAACACCGTCGGCGCGTTGCGCTGCCCCTTCTGCCAACCATGGCCAATCGAAGTTTCACGATTGTCGTCGCCCCCGGTGGCCAGGTTGTGGCACGAGTTACAGGAGAAAACGCCTGAGGACGAGAGGCGTGGATCGAAGAACAGTGCCTTGCCGAGGGCAATCTTCTCCGGCGTGCTCGGGTTGTTGGCGAGCGCCGGCGTGAATGGCAAGGGCTTGAAGGTGGCCAGTGCCGTTTCTCTGAGGTCTAGCGGGATGGACTGCGCAGCAAAAGCTGTGGCTGCCACAAGCGCAACAGCCACCGCAGGGAATAGAATTTTCATAAATGGAGTCCTTACGATGTGCACGGAAACCATTCTCCACATGCGGCCTGCGAACGCCCTGCGCTAGATCAGCGGATCGAGGGAATCGTGCCTGTCGACCAAGCCAATCGAGCGGCGGAGACATTGACTGCGATTCATCGCCCGACGGCGGAATCCAATGGTGGCGCACGCGCAGTCGCTGTTTGTTCGACTGAGGGTTTGGTCGGTTCTGTGGCCTGTCGCCACATGCTGGCGCAACGCCAGCCTGTTTCATACGCGCAAGCTTTTCTGCCCCCATCGAGTGCACGGCTCATGGTTTACAAGCTTTCTGCGTCTTCCCTCTGCAATTCAGACGGACGAGATCGGAACGGAAAGGCGGACACTGGCGCAGTTATGGGACAGCGACTACCAGGCAGATCAGTGTCACGACCGCGTGATGTGGTGCTATAGACCTCAATCTTGGACGAGCAACGAACAATCCTGTCGTGACATTTGTTGCTTTCACCGGAAATCACCACTAGAAGCGACGCTCCGCAGACCAATCCACCGGAGAGTTTCATGCCAGAAGAAGACTTCAAAAACATCGACAACCTCATCCAGCTTACCACAGATGTTGTCTCAGCCTATGTTTCCAACAATCCCGTTCCGGTGGGGGACCTTTCAGCCCTGATCGGCCAAGTGCACGAAGCTTTGAAGGGCACGGCGGCCGGTCGCGTCTCGGCACAAGAGCCGACGGTGTTGACGCCGGCGGTCCCGATCAGAAAATCGGTGACGCCGGACTACATTGTCTCCCTTGAGGATGGGAAGAAATTCAAATCGCTAAAGCGTCATCTGTCGACCCATTACGGGCTGAGCCCTAATGAATATCGCGCCAAATGGGGTCTGCCGGCGGACTATCCCATGGTCGCGCCGAATTACGCGGCTGCGCGCTCTGCCCTGGCCAAGACAATGGGACTCGGCCGCAAACCGAAAGAGCCTGAAGTCTCGGCGCCGGAGAAGCGGTCCAGAAAGAAGGTACCAGCGTGACTTCCTCATCCAGACCCGCTGTGGGGCTGGCGGCTCGATCGGCATGATGTGAGCGAAACATCGAAAGGCGGGATCAAATCCCGCCTTTTCCTTGCAGACGGTGTGATTACACACCCGCGAAGCGGAACGGAATTGACATAACGCAGAGACACAGGAGATCGCAGGGGTAAAAGGAGGACAGTTATCAGCTTGGGAGGGAAACTGTTGCAGACTTCTATCCTGAAAAAACATCGCGAGGCTCTCCTGCCTTGGTACACCATCTATCCGACTGTGCCGGAGTTCTCCGCAGCGGTCGGCGCGGAAAGCTATGAGGAATGGCTAAGAGGTCTGCCGGCTGACGATCCGGTGTCGCTCTATCTCCACATTCCGTTCTGCCGATCGATTTGCTGGTATTGCGGCTTTCCGACCACGATTGCCCGCAATCAGGGTCCGATCCTCGACTATGTGGCCGTTCTGCGTGACGAGATCCGTTTGGTCTCGGAGCAAGTGGAGCAGAGGCTCGTCGTGGACGACGTGCATTTCGGCGGTGGAACCCCGACCCTGATCGGGGCAGCGGAATTCTTGGCCATGATCGAACTCCTGCGCCGCCGCTTCGCGTTCAGGGAGCCCGCTAAGATCGCCGTCGAAATTGACCCGCGCACGTTCACGCGCGAGATCGCCGAGGCACTGGGAGCAGCTAATGTGAGCCGCGCGAGTCTCGGGGTGCAGAGTTTTGATCCAATTGTTCAAAAAGCCATCAACCGGGTCCAGAGCGAGGCGCAGACGGCCGCTGCCGTCGAAGAGCTGCGCCGGCATGGAGTAAGCGGCATCAACGTCGATCTCATGTTCGGTCTCCCGAATCAGACGGTAGAGTCCTGCGTCCAGACTGCGGCGGCAACCGCCGCCATGCGTCCCAACCGGCTTGCGGTGTTCGGCTACGCGCATATTCCATCGGTGATCAAGAATCAGCGCCTGATCGAGAAGACTGCTCTGCCGGACAGCGTCGCCCGCGCCGACCAGGCTGCGGCCGTGGCAGATACGCTGGTTGCGGCCGGCTACCGAGAGATCGGCCTCGACCATTTCGCCTTGCCGGACGACGAACTTACGCTGGCGCAGACCCGCGGTCGGCTACGCCGTAACTCGCTGGGTTACTCGGCCGACACCTGCAAAACCGTGATCGGTTTCGGCGCGTCGGCTATCGGGCGGGTCGGCGATGGTTACGTCCAGAACGAGGTGACACACGAGTCCTACAGCCGGCACATAGCAGGTGGCCGTCTGGCAACGTCAAAAGGCTACCGGCTCACAGACGAAGACCGCGTGCGAGCCGCAATCATCGAGCGGCTGATGTGCGATTTGGAGGCCGATGTGCCGGCAATCTGTGCGGCCTATGGGTTCGATCCAATCCGCTTTCTCGATTCAACTGAACGCCTGGCGAAGCTGGCCGAGGACGGGGTAGTGGACATCGAAAACGGTCTCATCCGGGTGCGGCAGGAGCATCGCTTCGTGATTCGCGCTGTTGCTGCCGCATTCGATGCTTTTCTCGACCGGGTTGTCCCATAAGCACAGCCAAGCAGCGTGAGGGGCGCCAAAGCGATAAGCTCGTGCCAAACGGCACGCTCGTAAAAATGCCGCAGGCCCCGGTCACGGCGCCCCTGCGCGGATTGAAGTGTTGGACCTTCCCGAATGGACGAGCGTGCCGCCCACAACGCGTCACAGTCATACAACGGTCACTGGTTTTGTAAGATGCCCGGCCGGTCGACATCTGTGCCTATGAATACTACCGTTTCGCAGGCAAGAAACTGGCGGGAACGACAAGATCGTCGGCGCGATTATCTCGTCCATCGCTCGCGCATTACGTGTACATCGCATCAAGTTCGATGCGGCAGCCCCTTATTCGTCAGTGATAAGATCAACAGTTTTGGGGGTATGGACGGAAACTAGCCTAGCCTAGCCACAACTAATAGCGACGTGGGTACGATCCGAGAATTCTCAGGCCATCAATCTCCGCCAACGCGGCCAGCGCCGGGTGCGTCAAAACGTGTCCAGCGACATCGATGACATACTGATGGGTGTCTAGCCGCTCGCAGGTCGGACGCTGATAGACATTAAGAACGGCTAAATTGTCATTCGAGAACCTGTTCAGGACACAACTGAGATTTTGCTCTGAAACGCGGAGGTGAAGTCCGGTCAAATCCTGTCGGCGCAGGGGTCCTGCGCCCGAGCACCCACCACCGCGTAACATTATGCAGCCCTTCTTCAATTCCTGTTCGCAATATCTGGAGATTGTACAGCTTGGCACCAAGCGCAGGACCAAATGCTGCTATCGAGGGAGATTTTTGCTCTGCCACGAAAGATGTCGATCCCCGACGGCTCTCTCGCTCGACATTGGGCATGTTCTCGTCGAGCCACCCGGCCCCCTCCTGCAGGGCCACTGGGTGGCCCACCACCTTAGCGATCATCGAGAAACTCGCATCCTTGCTGGCCATGAGGCTGTAGCTCAGGACCTTCGGGTACTCGGCGATAATCGTGGGAGACCTCAAGCTCAAGACTTGGTCGAGGTAGGGAGTGGCTCCGACCAGAGAGGTCGTAGCTGGGACGCATGCAACGTGGACGCAGCCATTCTCATATGCTTCGAACAATCCGTCGCTGAACGGAACGAGTTCAACTTGGTCACCAAAGAGGTCCAGCGAGGCTTGATGGGTCCAGGTCCCCTCGGGGCCAATGTACCCTGCCCTCTTGATCCAGGAGGTGTCGATCGCTGGAGGCTGGCTGAATTGCTCGTTCATTCCCCGGCACGCTCAATCGAGAATGCGATAAACATCTGCTGCAGAAAGTAAGAGGGCTGGGACCCGCCCTCTTCGCTTGCAACATCGTGTGGCAGTAGAACTTAGCAGCTTGCTACAATCCGCTGCCCCAGTCGGCGGGGATCCGTGTTCTTGCCCGCTCCTATGGCGCGGTCAGTGGCACTTCTGCCCGGCTCTTGCCGGGCAGAAGCAGAAAAAGGTCAGCCAGCTTTGCTGAGACTGCCAGCGGATGATTTGCCAGTACGGCGGTCCTGTTCGACCTCGTAGTTGATCTTCTGGCCCTCATTAAGGGTCGAAAGGCCCGCTCGTTCGACAGCGGAAATGTGGACGAAAACGTCCTGACCTCCGTTGTCAGGCTGGATAAAACCGAATCCCTTGGTGCTGTTGAACCACTTCACCGTTCCAGTCGCCATAGTGTATTCCTTTGTAACCATTCAATGTAGGCAGGCCATAAGCCAGGTCCGCTTCATATCCGAGACTTTAGGGCAGCAAAAGCTAAAATAGCAAAAGCCCGGTCAAATCGCTAAAGCGGCTCGCAAGCTCCATCATAACCGCCTGTCGCGGACAGCGTCTCCCGCGCTGGCGCTTCGAATGCCAAACACAAGTTCTGAAACGCTCCGGTAAATTCCAGAACCGCGTCTATCGCTGGTTTGGAGTCCTGTTAAGGACCTGCGATCGGCCGATGTGAGCAAG
This sequence comes from Mesorhizobium sp. WSM4837, assembly GCF_055811435.1. Lineage (NCBI taxonomy): Bacteria > Pseudomonadati > Pseudomonadota > Alphaproteobacteria > Hyphomicrobiales > Phyllobacteriaceae > Mesorhizobium > Mesorhizobium sp. WSM4837. Next base: position 14,133 of record NZ_JBVVQE010000052.1, on the reverse strand, counting down.
AGTACGCGGACGACCAGCAACTACGGGCGCGCGCTAACGCCACCATGTTCGCCGCTGTCCTAAGGGTATTTCACCTAGCCACCTCTTTAAGCGGCAAGCGCTCCCCAGTCGGCGGTGTCTGACGTCGGACAATGTCGGAGGTACGCAACACAGAGTCCGTTGAATCGCATCGCCGAAAGGGCTTTCTCATCTGGCAAGGTTCCTGCGGGGTCATGCAAACGCGCAGGAGAGTCGTCCCATGATCCCCACACAGAAAAATGCCGCCCCACCTTTCGCCGACCTACTCAAAACTGACATCCCAGCCGGGCCTGGCAGCATTGTGAGGGCTCGTCTGGACCGGCGCTGCCCACCGATCCACCTTCTCCCAGTGGGGGCGACAGGGACGCAGCACCTTCAAATTGAGGGACAACTCACTTCCGTGCGAACTTTGTCCATCGCCCGGTCACCACAACCGAAGCCACCGTCTGCTTGGCTGCGGGGCGCACTTTTTGCGACCGCGCTGGCATTTCTGACGACCGCGCCGTCTCCGGCGGCCGCCTATGACATAGCGAATTTCCTGCTCGACAACGGCATGGAGGTGGTCGTCGTACCCGATCACCGCGCGCCCATCGTCACCCATATGGTGTGGTACAAGGTCGGCAGTGCCGACGAGCCTCCGGGCAAATCCGGCATCGCGCATTTCTTCGAGCATCTGATGTTCAAAGGGACGGCCAATCACGGCGCCGGCGAGTTGGACCGCGCGGTGGCGGAGATCGGGGGCTCGCTAAACGCCTTCACCTCTTACGATTATACTGCCTTCTACGAAAGAGTGGCGCCCTCGGCAGTGGAGCAGATGATGAGCTTCGAGGCTGATCGCATGCGCAATCTCACCCTCACGGATGACGTCATCAACACCGAGCGGGACGTGGTCCGCGAGGAGCGTCGCTTGAGGGTCGACAACAATCCGGAGGCGCTTCTCGATGAGGAGGTCGTCACGACGCTCTGGCAGAGCCAACCCTACCGGATCCCGGTGATGGGCTGGATGCACGAGATCGAGAAGCTGGACCGCAACGACGCCGTGGCTTTTTATGACAAGTACTGGCCGAACAACGCCGTGATGGTGGTGGCAGGCGACGTCGAGCCCGAGGCCGTGAAGGCGCTGGCCGAGAAGACCTATGGCAAGGTCCCGCGTGGACCAGATCTGCCGCCACGCGAACGCCCGTCTGAGCCGGTGCAGAACACCAGGCGCACATTGACGCTAAGGGATGGCCGCGTTTCGGTCCCCATCTTTTCCAGATATTGGGTGGTGCCGTCCTATCGCACCGCCGAGCCCGGCGAAGCCGAGGCGCTGGACCTGCTGGCACAGATTCTCGCCGGGGGCAACCGCAGCCGGCTGTACCAGGAGCTCGTTGTGAAGCAGGGCATAGCCGCAGCGGCCGACGCTGATTTCGAGGGCACCATGCTGGATGCTGGCAAGTTCAGCATCCGCGGCTGGCCGCGCGGCAAGGCGAAGCTTGCGGATGTCGAGGCCGCAGTCGACGCCGAGATAGCGCGCATCGCCAGGAACGGCATCACCAGCGACGAACTGGAGAAGACGAAAAACCGCTATATCCGCTCGTTCATCTTCGCCCATGACGAGCAGGCCTCCGTCGCTGGCATGTATGGCGCCACGCTTGCCACAGGCGGCAATGTGAAAGACGTCGAGGAATGGCCGGACCGCATCCGCAAGGTCACGGCCGATCAGGTTAAGGCCGTTGCCGCCCGCTACCTCGTGTCCGACCATTCGACCACCGGCTATCTCCTGCCCAAGGAAAATTGATATGATGACGAACCAATTCCGCAGGGCCATTCCACAAGCATTGCCCTCTCCTTTTGGACAAGGCTGGCGCCTCGCCTCCTGGCTGGCTGTCCTTTGCCTTGCTATTTTCTTCCTCACCCTGCCAGCGTGTACCGCCCGTGCTGCGACGAACATCCAGGAGGTGAAATCTGAAAAGGGGATCACCGCCTGGCTGGTGGAAGACCATACGCTGCCGATCGTCACGCTCCAGTTCGTGTTCGACGGCGGCACCAGCCAGGACCCGGCCGATAAGGAGGGGCTTGTCAATTTGATGACCGGCTTGTTCGACGAGGGCGCAGGCGATCACGACGGCGACACCTTTCAGGTGCGGCTCGATGATGCCGGCGCTGAGATGAGCTTCCACGCGCGGCCTGACGGCATCTATGGCTCGGTGCGCATGCTTTCCCAGCGCCAGGACGCCGCTTTCGATCTCATCAGGCTCGCGTTGAACAGGCCCCGCTTCGATCAGGAACCCTTTGACCGAACCCGCGCTCAGCTTCTCTTCGGCATCATCGCCAACGAGCGCGAACCTCACGCGATCGGCAGGGATGCATGGCGGCGCAGGCTCTACGGCGCGCATCCGTATTCGAGGCCGCCCGAGGGCACCAAGGAAAGCCTGGCCCGCATAACGCCCGCCGATCTAAGCGCCTTCCACAAGGCCGCTTTCGCCCGCGAGGGGCTGCACGTGGCGGTTGTCGGCGACATCGATGCCAAAGCCCTGAGTGCAAGGCTCGACCAGTTGTTCGGCGATTTGCCTCAGAAGCAGGCGCTCGCCCAGGTACCTGATGTCACCCCGAAGCTCGGCCAGTGGACGTTGGTCGCATACGCCCTGCCCCAGACTTCGCTCCAGCTGGCTTTTCCCGGCGTCGGACGCAGCGACCCGGAATTCTATGCCGCGCAGCTGATAAACGATATACTCGGAGGCTCGCCATTCACCTCACGTCTGTTCCAGGAAGTGCGGGAAAAGCGTGGCCTGGCCTACGGTGTGTCCTCCAGTTTGGAAGGCCGCCAGCATTCCAACACGCTTGTCGTGACCACGTCGACGCACGCCGACAGGGCGGCGGAGACACTCGACCTGATTAGACAAGTAATCAAGGAGCTGGTGGACACCGGGCCAACAGCGGCCGAGCTCGAAGCGAGCAAAAAGTATCTGATCGGGGCCTATGCTATCAGCAATCTTGGTTCCTCCAGGGCGATCTCAGCCACGCTTCTCAGGCTGCAGCTCGACAAGCGCGGCATAGACTACATCCAGCACCGCCCGGCCCTCATCGAGCAGGTGACGCTCGACCAGGTCAGGGCGGCGGCGAAGAAACTGCTGTCGGCCGAGCCCGCCATTATGGGCGTTGGCCCGCGGCTACCTGGTGTCCCGTGACAGCGAATAATCCTGCGCTCTAAGAATACTCGCTGAAGGACTCCGCCCACATACGTTTGGCTGATTCGACTATGGTGCGGCAGAATGAACGCCTTGATTTCTGCCTGCTCGCCCTCGCAGATCGGGTTCTCGCCCGGCGGTTCGATTGCCGAGCCGGAGAACGCCCGACGTTCAGAGAAGGTATTAACTTTCGCGTATTTGAAATACGGGAAAGTTAAATTCTCTTACTCTGGAGCTCAGTATGCTAACTTTCCCGTATTTCACATACGAGAAAGTTAGAAAATGGCTCTTCACCTCGTCGGGGAAAACATCGATAAAACCCGCAGCCACTATCAGGCTGAAACGGGCAAGCTCGTTCAGCTAAGGCGCGGCATCTATGTCGATGCCGGGGAGGATATCGAGGCCACGATACTCAAGCACGCCGTCCGCATCGCCAAATACCTGTATCCCAACGCTTACCTCTCGGCCGCGAGCGCTGTCCTTCTCGGCCCGACCCGCGATGGCCGCCTGTTCCTGAGCGGGCGACGAATACAACGCACGCGCTTGCGCTCGCTGGAAATCATTCAGAACGCAGCTCCCGACCACCCATCAGTCGCTCAAGCGAATATCGATGATGGCATGGGAGAATTCCGGATCGACGTCTCCTCGATGCGCCAGCGCTTCCTCGAAGCTTTCCGCCTGCGCAGCGAACACGCGGGATCCATCGATGAGACGATGCGCGAGACAATTGCGAACCGCCTCATAGAAGAATACGGCAGCGCCCAGGGCGCTGCCGACGCGACATGGGCGCTCGCCCACGAAAACCAGTGGTATCGCGAAGGCGAGCACGCCGAGCGCTTCCTCCTCCGCCGTCCAGTGACCGCAGAGCCTGCGCGCAATGAAGCCGCGTTCGATCTGATCGTAGCGTGGCACGGCGCTCCGCTCGGCAATCTCAAACATGATGGTTTTGAGTGGCGCTGGAATCCAGATGATCAGGATGGCCCGCCACTTGTTCGCCAGACCACGCCGGGCAAGCTCCCTCCTTTCATTCTGTCGCTGCTGCCTGAAGGCTGGCTTGAGTCGGTGTTGAATGACCGCGACGAGCGCGCGACGCTGCGCTCGGGCAAACGCTACATGTCCAACATTACCATCGTCGAGCGTGCGAGCGATCTCTCCGCCCTGCCGCCCGACGTCCTGCTAACCCGGCTCGATGGCTTCACTAGAAATTCTATCTTCACTGGCCAGTATGCAGGGCCGGGTCGCGGCGATCTGGAGCAGAGCTTCGAGCGCAATCTGGCGGAGATTTTCGAGCGTACCGATACGCCGCGTTTATCAGGCGTTCAGATCAAAGCGCCGATGTTCCTCGATACCGACGGTACTCTCTCCCCCAGTACCGGCAAACCGTTCACCCACATCCTCAAGCCTGCCGGTACAGGTGGATTTGAGGCCCTGCCGGTTATCGAATGGCAGTCGCTCGCTTTGGGCAGCGCGGCCGGTTTCACGACGCCCGCGACGGCGCTCGTCTCGATGCCTGACAGGATGCCTCCGGCGCTCCTCGTGGAGCGGTTCGACATCAGAACGAGCCTTGACGACAAGCATCTTTTGGCGCTTGAGGATTTTTGCTCGGTGCTCGGTGTGCCCACGGAAGCAAAATACGGCGGCACAATGGAGCGCATCGCGCGGGCACTAAGGCCGCTATCGACCTCTCCCGAAGAAGACGTCCTGCTTGTCCTCAAGCGATCCTTATTCGCCTGGCTGATCGCAGATGGCGACATGCACCTGAAGAACATGGCACTGCTGAAAATCGCAGAGCCCAGCAGCGCGCAGTTCAGCTCAGTCCGCATGGCTCCGCTCTACGACGCGGTCACGACTCGCGTGTTTCCACATCTCGAAAAAGACCGGATGGCCCTCAAGCTGAACGACAAGGACGATCGTCTGCGGCGCGCCGACTTCAAGGCTTTCGCGAGCACGGCTGGCCTCAAGGCAGCCGATGCGGATACCAGCATCGACGATCTTGTTGCAGCCCTCTCACGCGCTCTCAACCACCTCGAATTGCCGCCGCCTCTATCAGACGGCTCTCAAGGCGCGAAGATGGCGGAGCAAATGCGCGCGATTGTCCACGAACGCATCGATGGGTTTGCGTAGATGATAATCTAACTGGTATGCCGGTTTCCAAGGACCGCACTTCCCAGCGTGGTAGACGAGACCTCCCGAACAAAGCTTGGCAAGGGCTCAAAAGTTCCGGCTAGTGATAGATGCTCAGTGGAGGGGCCGTACTAGGGGCCCCAGCCGATGTCCATTGTTCAGTTTGCACATGGTGAGAACCGCAAGCCATCGACCAGAAGAGTTCAAGAATTCTCCCTCTCAAGTTGAGTGGAATGGTCTACCAAGCGTCTGGCCGAGGCCCTATAAGGAACCCGCAGGTGCGGAGTACACGCCGGCGCCCTGTCGACATACATATCCGCCGCGTTTGAGAGGAATCCGGTATTGCCCCTGTGCCTGCCGATGATCCGCCACCTGAAATCCCCGGATCTGTTTGGCGCCCTCGATCGCCTGCCGGCGCTCGGCACGCCGGTTAGCGAGCGGACATTCGAGGTCCTCAACCCGTCGAGCGGCGAAGTGCTGGCAGTACTTCCCGACATGGGTGTGGAGGAGACACGCGCTGCGATCGACAAGGCCTACGTAGCGCAGCCTGGATGGGCGGGGCTGACCGCCCGAGAACGCAGTGACGTTCTGTGGCGATGGCATGAGCTGATCATTGACCACGCCGGTGATCTTGCAGCGATACTCACTGCAGAGATGGGCAAGCCGTTTGCCGAAGCCAAGTCGGAGGTGTCGCATGCGGCCGCGTATCTGCAATGGTACGCCGAAGAAGCCAATCGCATCTATGGCGAGACGATCCCCGCACCATCGACAGACCGTCGGATGCTGGTGATCAAGCAGCCCATCGGTGTGGTCGGCACGATTACGCCGTGGAATTTCCCAGCCTCGATGGTGGCGCGCAAGATCTCGCCGGCCCTGGCGGCGGGCTGCGCGATCGTGCTCAAACCTGCTGAACAGACGCCGCTCGTGGCAGGCGCAATGTTCGCCCTCGCGCACCAAGCCGGCTTTCCCTCCGGTGTCGTCAACCTGATCTATGCGTCCGAAGGTGCTGACGTTGGACGCGAACTCTGCTCCAATCCTAAGGTCCGAAAGATCAGCTTTACAGGCTCGACCGAGGTTGGCCGGCTGCTGATGCGCCAGTGCTCGGACCAGATCAAGAAGGTCAGCCTCGAGCTCGGCGGCAATGCGCCTTTCATCGTCTTCGACGACGCTGATATCGACGCTGCGGTTGACGGCGCGATCCAGGCGAAGTTCCGCAACGCCGGCCAGACTTGCGTTTCAGCGAACCGCCTTTACGTCCAATCGAGCGTTCACGATGAGTTCGTCGAGAAGTTCGTGGAGAAAATCCGGTACTTGTCGGTTGGCGACGGCTTCGCCCCCGGAGTGGACGTCGGACCGCTCATCGACTTGCATGCTTTGGCCAAGATCGAGTCCCACATCGCAGATGCCGTTGCCAAGGGTGGGACAATTCGATGCGGGGCCGAACGTATTGGCAAGGATGGCACCTTCTTCAAGCCCACAGTCCTCACTGAAATCTCCAGCATCATGGCGGTTGCGCAAGAGGAGACTTTCGGGCCGCTGGCGCCGATCATTCGCTTCCACGAGGCGGATCAGGTTGTGCGTGAGGCCAACGACACGATCTACGGCCTAGCCGCCTATTTCTATGCCTCGAACCTGAAGCGTGTCTGGCGCGTGGCCGAGGCATTGGAATATGGCATGGTTGGCATCAACACGGGGCGTATGTCTTCGGAAGCGGCGCCCTTTGGCGGGATGAAGCAGTCCGGCATCGGGCGGGAGGGTTCCCGCCACGGGCTCGAAGACTACCTCGAAATGAAATATCTCTGCATAGGCGGAATCTGATCTCTATGTGGATGGACACCTCAGGCGCAGAATGAACCAAAGGGATGATCGAGCGCTTTGGCGAACCTTCTTGCGGCTGATTCGGGTCGTCTATCGCGATCCGGCCTGCGCGCCTTACGTGTGCATCTAAGCGCCCAGCTACGTTGAACCGCCTCTACGGCGACGAGCCAAGGCGCCGGTACCGGACGGTACGTTGCTCATCCTATCTAACCGCGGCAAGTTTACGCCGCAACCTCCTTATTGCCGCACAAGCAATTGAGCGCCCTTCGCGCATCGCTCTGAATCGCTAGAGTCGCCGGCGTGCTCGCCTGGAGAATATACAGTAGACGTACCCAGGCCGCGCATCCACAGAGACATTGAAGGGTGAGATCCAATGATTATAGCGCATCTGCTCGACATGGACGGGGTCCTGGTCCGCGGCGGCCAACCGATTGCTGGCTCGGTCGACTATGTCGCCGGGTTAGTCGCCAAGGGTGAGCCGTTTCAGATCTTCACCAATAACTCGCGCTTCACGCCCGAAGATCATGCCGAGCGTCTAAGAGCGGTTGGCTTCGCCGTGCAGCCAGAACACATCTACACATCGGCGCTCGCCACTGCGCGGTTCGTGGAACTACAAAAGCACGGATCATCTGCTTATGTCATCGGCGACCACGGTCTGGTCGAGGCCCTGCGGCAGGCAGGCTGCCGGATAACGGAGTTTGCCCCCGAGTTCGTGGTCCTCGGAGACACCACTTCGTACCACTACGAGCAGATCGCAACTGGCGCCGAGCTTGTGGCGAAGGGCGCGCGCTTTCTCGCCACCAATCCGGATGCGACTGGCCCGACCGAGCGGGGCTCCCATCCGGCATGCGGTGCAGTCGCAGCACTAATCGAGAAGGCCACCGGCCGTCAGCCCTATTTCGTCGGGAAGCCGAACCCGTTCATGATGCGCAACGTGCTCGACCGGCTCGGAGTGCGAGCTGTCAATACCATCAGGTCGGTGACCGCATGGACACCGACGTGCTCGCCGGGCTGGAATCGGGCCTGAAGACAGCCCTTGTGCTTACTGGGGTCACGAAACTGGCTGACATAGAGCGGTTTCCATTCAGACCGGACCACGTGGTCGAGTGCCTTGCCGATCTGGGCCAGATCATCGTGAACCAATAAGCCGAGCGCACCTTTACACGAAGACCGAACGCTCCCTCTGCGTTCCGCATGGCGGCCGTCAACCTGGGCAATTATCGGCAGGAACAGCTGGCCACATCCAGAAAAGAAGTGATAAGCATGACAACTTAGTCGAAGTATACCCATGTAGCCCAATGCAGGCCGGTCTTGACCTCTATGAAGCAAGAGTCTTCGACCGAAGAATCTCGCGCGCCGAAGTAGGCTAGTCCAGCGAATGGGCAGGTCGGATCGACCAGATGCGTTCGCTGCGACACTCACGCCCGACACCGCCTTCGTTTCTGTCATGGCTGCGACAACGAGATGGGCGTCGTTCAACCCATTGTAGTTTAGACCGATATCGTCGCCGCCTCGCTCCGGAGGCGATCCTACACGTGGACGCCGTGCAGATTGTTAGTCGTATACCCATAGATCTGACAGACGAGTTCGTCGAAGTCGATCTGCTCTCCCTATCAGCGCATTAATTCCAAGGCCCGAAAGGCGTGGGCGCGTTGTACATTAGGGAGGGGTTGCGCCTCGAACCGCTTTTTTTATGGTGAACAGGAGGACGGGCGACGGCGCGGGACGCTGAACAGCTAAGCAGCCGCCTGACTGGCCGTTGCCGCGGAACAGGCGGCTCGGCGGCTGAGTGTAGCGAGTGGCATCGAAGCGCTTCGAAACAACTTTGAACGGGAGTTGCAATCCGCCTGCCGCAAGTACGTTTTAATGAGATTCAAGCTCCGCGCCTTCCAAATACGTGCTCTTGACCATCCCGTGGTGTGAGGCCGATGCGATTGTCGAGCGCCTGGCGATGCGCGGAATCTGTCTGTCCACAGGTTCCGCCTGCCGCGCTGGCTCCAGCGATCCGTCGTATGTGCTGACGACGATGGGGATCACCTATCAAGATGCTAAGTCTACGCTGCGAGTGAGCCTTTCCACATCTACTCCAAAGGCGGATCTCGAGTGGCAATGGCCGAAATAGTCGCTGCTGTGAATACCGACCGCGCTCGAAGTCTGACAAATCTTCAGCACCAGTTCGCATAGCCGGACGCGAAACATTGCGCCTCTAATTTGAAGTTCTGAACGCGAGTACGTCTGAACACGGATGCCCGGCAGGAGACTGAGCTCGCTGCCGGGCCGGGTACGCCTTGGGAGGTGGCGTAATTCAGCGACTCTCGTGGAGGTGGGAACCACTCAGTCCGCGTGTTTTGCTGAATAGCGAGCATGTACCGTGCCAAGTCAAAAAGCGCTTAAAAACACCCGAGAGTCAGGTTCCTGTACCTTGCGTACTCGACATTGTCGGCTATCGGACAATACGAACGTGCCTCTTGGCATCGATGATGCCTCACGAAGGCCGTTCGCTGCCATGTCGAGCGGGCCAATCGGTGGTGACGGGTTTTAGCTCCGAACTGTTCGCCGGCTGACGCACAGGGCGGATATCACTTTCAAGTGAGGAAATCTCTGTACCCTCCATTCATGAGCGCGCGGCCACGAGAGACGGCGCGGCGAATGCGGTCGCGCAGATGATCGCGAGGATCCCTCCAGTCGGCATGGGCGCGCCGTTGACCAACCAGAGCTTCGGCGAGCTCGCGATGTGATGCCCCGGCAAGTGAGCCGTCGAGCGCACGAAGAACGAAGGTCAAACGAGGACCGCGTTTTTCCCGCGGAAACAAGCGGGCAGGCAGTTGCTGACCCAGACTCAGAACATTGAGGCACTCGAGCGTCCTCAGACGGGGCTTCGAAAGCATCGCTGGCCAGATCGCCTCGGTGCGGAGGCAAACAGGGCGCAAGATATCCGCGCCAGAGACGGCGAGCTGGAGCGTATGTTCCGCATTGCGAAGAAGAACATGCTGGCCCTTGTCGGGCGCCAGCAGGACCGTCGCACGACATGGCAACGCCGAGAGCTCGAACGGCAATGTCGCCGAGGATGCGGACAGCTGTTCTGCAATGACCGGCAGCACATGGACGCACCAGAGCGGAGACCAGAATACGACCGAATTTCGCCCATAAGAGTCGGCGAAACAGGACACCCCAGTGTGACAGGTCGCCGGCGAGCGCGACGACGTCGAGAAAGGGTCGGTAGGACAAAGTATTGGCCTGCTGGCTTGGAGCGGTCACCTCCCGCTGGAATGCTGGATTGCGGCGCAAGAACTCCCAGGCCCATTCGCGCGGCGTCAGACCAGCGGTGTAATCGTACGATCTTTCATCGCGCCAATCAGCCTCATCCGCGCCAGTCACGAGAACTGTAGGCATCACTGTGCTCCCCTGCCCGCCCCCAGGGAGGTCGAAACATCATGCGACCTGGCAAAGCACCGGCGCCGGGGCCACCAGACCCCGATGACGCCATTTGGTCGAAGACTGTGCCATTGGCACCTTGGAGGGCAGAAGGCGCGCGCAAACAGCAAGAACACCGTCGAACCCGCGCAGCGACAGCCAGCGCGGCCTGAGCACGCCAAGGATATCGGTTTCGTATCGGTGATCGGCTCATCCGTCCCGTTCAAGAGGTTCCTTGGAGACGTAGTGGCGTGGCGGTGGATTGCACGCTGCTGGTGGGAAAGTTGTCGTAGCGCCGGCGCTATAAGCTCAGTCATGGAGGTCTCCTCGGGGGAATTTCCGCCATTGGAGGCCAAGTTCCGCGCTATGGCAGCCTGTATAGTTGTACAGGTTAAGCCGACAGCTCAGTGGACCGAAAAACGAACCGGCGAGGCGCGCAGATCGCTTTTTGCCGGTGCTCACGCCGAGCTTTCTTTGCGGACGGTATGGAGATCGAGCGCGGCCGGGGTCCACTAGCGCCTGCTGCAGCTGATTCTTCCAAGCAGACTTGCCCCGCACTGCCCTGTTGCCGCGGCACACCAATGCGTAGCGTCAGGTAGACATCGTCGACCATTAGGCGTCTCGTTGAGATACTACGCCGAGCCCGAGCTCCCCCAATCCTAAACCCTCATATCGGACGGCGGCCCGACATCAGCCCAGGTTGCCATAGGGACGAGTCCCATGCGTTCGCCGGAATGCAGCTTGGTGACTTGATCGACAGACTTCAAGAATGCAATCAAGGGAACGGTGCAGGTCAAGATTGCGGCAGGGCTTGGGCACCATCAGGTCGCCCAAGCGGCGCCCAGCCCTTTCCTCGAATCTCCGGTTTTTTGCCGCTGGACCACAGCCCAGCCACTCCTGCTTGAGTGCTGCACGGTGTCACCGCTCGCGCCGGAGGTTGATCCGGTGATTACGGGGTACGCTCGTTGTCGCATTCGCGACGATGTCTGACATCTGACACAGCGCTGCCAGAGCGATCCCATTGTTCCGTAAGGGATTTCCCAGTTGGCACGACGGTTGCGGTCCTATGCGCAAAAGCACTGCGACGCCGCACCGACTGGGAAGAACTCATCCATGATCACGCTTTTCGAACATGCGGGCGACGCCGCAAACATTGATCCTTCTCGAGCAGGCGAGAGCCATTGCGCCTTCATTCCTCAGGTCTTTCGCACATGAGCGAATTCGATTTCCGCCCAACGCTGAATGCGCCCGACGATGACCCTCATCTTTGGCTTGAAGATGTAGAAGGCGAACCGGCACTTGCGTGGACCGCCAGCCAGTCGGCAAAGACCCTGAAGCACTTCGCGGGAACGCAGTTCGAGCGCGATCGGGCGGCCCTGACAGCGATTTTCGACCGTCCTGACAAGATTCCCACCATCTGGCGCCGTGGTCAGTACCTCTACAATTTCTGGCAAGATGCCGGAAACCCGCGCGGACAGTGGCGCCGGACCACCCTTGCCGCCTACATGAAGGCGGATCCCCAATGGGAGCTACTGGTCGATCTGGACGCCCTCGCGGCTAGCGACGGAGAAGACTGGGTCTGGGGCGGCGCGTCGATCGAGCCGGAGACGCGCGAAAGAGCCGTCTTGCGCCTGTCGCGCGGCGGCAGCGACGCGGTCGTGCATCGCGAATTCGACCTGAGCTCTCTGAGCTTTGTCGCCGACGGTTTCAATCTCCCCGAGGCCAAGGGTGACATTGATTGGCTCGACCCCAACACGCTTCTGCTTTCCAGTGCGCTTGGTCATGGCATGGCCACCCGCTCCGGTTACGCGCGCACCGTGCGACTGTGGAAGCGTGGCGCGGATCCTCTCACCGCGCCGGTAATCTTCGAGACCGGTTCCGAAACCCTGGGTGTGTCTGGCCATCTGGACCGTACCGCCGAGAGCGAGCGCGTGTGGTTCATCGAGCAGCTGGCCTGCTTCGAGAAGATAGTCCGCATTGGCGATGATAGCGGGCCGAAGATTGAGATCGACCTTCCTAAGGACGCCTGGTGGGGTAACTTCGGCGATTGGCTGGCGGTAAAGCCGCGCACAGCATGGACGGTTGCCGGGACGACCTATCACGCCGACGCGCTGATCGGCATCTCGCTTTCCTCTTTCCTGGCCGGCGAACGCCGTTTCAGTACCCTGTTTGAACCGGACGAGAGGCGCTGTCTGCAGTCATTCTTCTGGAATGACGGGAAGCTCATTATCGCCTACCTGGCGAACCTCGTTCCGAGATTCGAGGTGTTCACGCCGGGCCCGCAGGAATGGACGCGCCGAGCCCTGGACACCGTTCCCGTGCAAGGGACTGTTCACCTCTGGTCACTCGATGCCGCAGATCACGAGACCAATGGGGAGGTTCTGGTCGGGGCTCATGATCCAATCACCCCGCCGCAGCTTTTCCTATTCGATCTCAATGCCGCGCCGCCTGTCAGCGCTTCAGTAATCCTGAAGCGCAGCCCGGAGAATTTCGACGCATCCGGCCTGGTGGTCACGCGCCACGAGGCAGTATCGATCGATGGTGAGATGATTCCCTATACACAGGTCGGTCCGGCGGATGGGAACGGGGATGCCCCGGTTCATCTCAGCGCCTATGGCGGGTTCGGCATATCGCTCCTGCCCTCCTACAACTCCTCGCTCGGCAAGCTGTGGCTCGAGCGCGGCGGCACGTGTGTGGTGGCGAACATCCGCGGGGGCGGCGAGTTCGGCACCCGGTGGCACGATGCCGGGCGGAGGGAGGGCAAGCGTCTCGCCCATGACGATTTCGCCGCCGTTGCCGCCGACCTCGTGCGAAGGGGCATTACGCTGCCGAGGCGGATTGCCGCCGAGGGCGGCTCAAATGGCGGCCTGCTGATCGCCAACATGCTTACCCGCTATCCTGAGCATTTCGGCGCGCTGTTCTGCACGGTTCCGCTTATCGATATGCGCCGCTACACCAAGCTCCTGGCGGGCGCGAGCTGGATCGACGAATATGGCGATCCCGACAAGGCTGACGATTGGGCTTTCCTGAAGGAAATCTCCGCCTATCACGCCGCGACGCCCGGACAGCCCTATCCGCCGATCCTGCTCGCGACCACGAAGCGGGACGACCGCGTCCATCCGGGCCACGCGCGCAAGATGGCGGCAAAGCTGCAGGCCCTTGGCTATCCCGCGTTCTTCTACGAGCCCGGCGCGGGCGGCCACGGCTCCGGCAAGGACAATCGGGAGCGCGCTGCATTCATCAGTCTTGGCATCAACTTCCTTCGCAGCGCGATCGGCTGGCACGCCGATAGCTTCCATAGACGACCGGGAGCTCGACAAGCGCGGACTTCGGATGAGTGAGTACAGGTCGAGGACTGCGACAAAGGTGTAAATAATGCGAGCACGGTTTGCGCAAATGTGCGCCCCGCACGCTGTCGATATCAATCAATACTGCAGGACTATAGCAGTCTACCGTTTCTGAAGAGCAAGGAGAAATATCATGGCAACAAAGCGAGTGAAGGTGGCGCGGGGAGTAACAGCGGCCGTCGTCTTGATGCTGCTGGCACAGCCGGCTATCGCGATTCCAAAAGCCCCCTCCGCGTCTCCGC